>JAPPDN010000461.1 GCA_028824575.1 Candidatus Poribacteria bacterium
CCAATAGAAGAATTATTACCGAAAACAGAAAAATCAAGCGATGTGTGTTCATTAGGGAGCCCTCATTTGAAAAATAGCTGTACTAACAGCCAAAGTTAAGGTGCGTTGATTAATTACCAAACATCTTTCTATACATTATTTGTATCGGCAATTCTTGTGCCAATAGAAAACGGAAAAATAAATTAATCAGTCTCTGTTTTACGTTTGAGACTCCCCCACGTCACAGCCATTTTATTTGACGGCTGCACTGGCAATGAATCACCAACCCAGCGCGGCAAAGTAGGGAGGCTATCCCGCAAAAGGACTAAACGCCGAGTTTCCTCGGACGCGAACGAGTAAATGTAGAGACCGTAATTACCGCCAAGCGTCTCAGCAGAAAACACAAGATGTTTGCCATTCGGTGACCAATCCACCTGAAAGAACTGCTGCAAGCGGTGATTGACGAATGCTTGGATGTCTATTCCTACAGCATCCGCAAATACGTTTTCATGCGCGCGATCGGTTACTTTTCGGTGGTTCTTCCCCTCAGCATCCGCAACAAATACGCCTTCATGCAGCGATGTGTAGGCTATCTTTTTCGCGTTTGGTGAGAAACTATAGAACGGGTAACGGCTTAAGAAACCCGCACGTTCAGGGAATGGCAGATGTTTCTTGGGTTTTTCCTGGCCATTGATTTTCGACTCCCAGATTTCCTGTCGCCGGTCTGTTGAAGCGAGATTGTAGAACACAGATTGCGCATCTGGTGCCCAGACAAAACCTATGGGGCTTTCGCCAATGGGGTGAGGTAACTTCCGTTTCTGTCGTCCATCCGGCGAGATTAGAAAAATTTCTGTGTCCAGATCGCGTCCGCCTCTTATCCTTTGTGGACTGCCAGCGTAGACGATCCAACGTCCATCTGGAGACCAAGAAATATCGACGTAAGAATGGACTTGCAATATGATGGAACGGATTTTCTTACCGGTGTGGAGGTCTCGGATATGGAGAAGATTACGGCGATCAGGGTCGCGGTCTACCGCTGCTAAAAAGCGACCATCCGGCGAAGGCGTAGAGATACCTTCTTCTGTAATGCGCGTGGGTATGGTATCATTCGGGCCCATCATGTAGGTAGTCCCCCGATAGGCGTAGACGATCATACCTTCTGCCCAACAGAACAGACCCGTACAAAAATCCAGTAGAATTATGAGCGAAAACAGTAGCCTTAAGTGACGTGTGTTCATTCGGTGATCCTTGGCAGCATTCAACTTAACTCAGCAATCCTGACGAGTTGTTTCCCAATATTGCCACCTTTTAGCATGCTAATGAACGCTGCTGGCGCGTTTTCGATGCCTCCTTCTTCGATCGTTTCCCGATATTTCAGTTTGCCCTGGCGCAACCATTCTGCCATCTCGACGAGTGCCTCTGCGTGCCGGTCAGCGTATTCAGAGACGAGGAAACCTTCGATTCTCGAGCGTTTGGTAATCATATGCCAGAGGAAACGAGGTCCCGTCTCCGGTTTTTCTAAATTATACTGAGAAATTTGTCCGCATATAACGACACGTCCCTTGATCCTTAAATTGGGGAAGACGACATCTGTGATCTCGCCGCCGACGTTGTCAAAATAGACATCAATACCATCAGGCAGAAGTGTCTGGAGTTCTGTGTGATAATCGGAGACCTCTTTATAATTAAAAGCCGCGTCGAAGCCGAGTTCATTGACGATATAATCGACCTTCTCATCGGTACCAGCGGAACCGACGACCCGGCATCCTTTAATTTTCGCAATCTGTCCGACGACGGAACCGACTGCACCTGCGGCACCAGAGACAAACACGGTCTCGCGCGCTTGGAGTTGTCCAACCTCAAGTAGACCGAAGTAGGCTGTTAACCCTGGCATACCGAGAATCCCTGCACCTGTTGAGATGGGCGCGATTGTGGGATCAATTTTCCGCAACTCATCACCCGCAGCGGCCCCGTATTCCTGCCACCCGATGTTCGCATTGACAATATCACCGACTCCGAAATTAGGATGCTTTGATTCCATAACCTGAGCAATAACACCACCCACCATCACTTCATCGATTTCGACGTTGGCGGCATAAGATTTTGCGGCGTTAATTCGCCCTCGCATATACGGATCAACGGAGAGGTAGATAGTTTTCACCAATACTTGACCGTCTTCGGGTTTCGGAATTGGGACTTCTACCAGATTGAAATCTGACTCCTTCGGGTACCCTGCGGGCCGAGAGGCGAGGGTAATTTGACGATTCATTAATAGTACTCCTTATTAATAATTAACCTCTCTTATTGAATTGAACAGGATCTTCACCATGAATGACAATGAGTTCGTGTTGAGGTGCGTCCCAATCGAAAACTTTAACAATAGGCAGGATGACGCGAACAGCCAAACCGATACGCCGTTTGTCAGAGCGATTCGCCTCCGAGTGATGCAAGGTGCGTTCGTTAAAGAGAACAAATTCGCCGGGCTGCATCTCTAAGTTGGCGACATTGCTTGTGTCAACGAACCCAAGATCACCCATTTGGTTAAATGCCATGTCGGATGTCGCTTTCACGTGCGGGATCACTTTGCGGTGTGAACCGGGGACGATCTGGAGGCAGCTGTTTTCCAAGGTTGCCGAATCAACAGCAATCCATGCTGAAATTATGATGGGCGGCTCAAGGGGCCAATAGTTGAAATCTTGGTGCCACGGAATCTCTTTTGCGCCGGGTTCTTTGACGAAGAAGTTTGTCCGCCAGAGTAGGAGGTCTGGTCCGTACAACGATGCCATCCGTTTAACAATAGCGGGGTGAGTGGCAAGATCGTGAATCAAGGGAGAATCGAGGTGGCGGTTATGCACCCTGTTTTTGTGATCAGGTGCATCAGTTTCAAGCACCCTCTCAATTTCTGGTTGCATGTTGAACATCTCTTCAGAGTTACAGAGTGTGTAGGGACCGAGGTAACCCTGCCGCCAAAACTGCTCCCGCTCTTCAGGACATAATATATGGTTTCCGTTTTGCATTGTATAAAATCCTCATGTTGTTGTTTTGAGGGGGTATGCTGAAGTCTCGTCAGCCAATTCCGAAACGCTACTCCTGACAGACATGGACCTTAATCGCCCCGGAAGTTTTATCAGCAGACACGCGGAAGGCTTCGCTGATCTCGTCAAGCGGATAATAGTGCGTCACCAATTTCGTGGCATCAACTTTACCAGCGTCTATTAATTCAATCGCCGCCTCAAAGTCTGTCTCCATTCCACTATAACCGTAGCAGTTAGAACCTGTAATGAACGCCTCCGACCAGACGATAGTGGAGAGATTCACCTCAAGCGGTTTATAGTACCCGGCGACGAGAACGACAGCCCCCTGTTTCCGCACGATAGTTGTTGCGGTGTTGAAGTTCTCCGCGCCACCTACCGTTTCGATGACTGCGTCAAAACCGATGCCGTTTGTGACATCCTTGACGTATTCCCCGACATCGGTATCGCCGACGTTAACGATGTGATCTGCGCCGAGTGCTTTTGCTAACTCTGCCTGCTGTTGGTATTTGACGGTAATCAAGGTCTCCTTAATACCTGCGGCAACTGCATCTGCTAAGCAGAACTGCCCGATAGTGCCACCACCGATAATAGCGATTGTATCTCTGGAGTTGGCACCCGAACGCGCGACGGCACGGTGCGAGACCGCGAGCGGTTCAACGAGTGCGCCTTGTTCAAACGTCATCCGTTGCGGTAATTTAAAGAGTCCTGAATGATGCGTCGCAGTGTATTCTGCGAACCCGCCGTGCATGTTCGGAGAAATCCAGGCTCTATTGAAGCAGAGATTATACTGTCCGGTCTCACAATACTTGCAGGTGCTGCAATGCGAAAAACATTCCACAGCGACTTTGTCTCCAATATCAAATTCAGTTACGCCATCGCCGAGGGCCGTGACGACTCCACATGTTTCGTGTCCCGCGGCGTGTTCATGCGATTGTCCCCAGTGTCCGAAATAACTGTGCAGATCGCTACCACAGATGCCGGTCTGTTTGGTGTCAACGAGTACAAAGCCTGGAGGCGGTTCGTTACGTTCAACCTCACGAATAGCAATTTGTTCAATGTCTGTATAGATGGCGGCTTTCATTTTCATGCGACTTTTCCTTTGGGGTACGAGATATGGGAATCTCAGGCTACCCACTTGTTGTTGGTCCGAACATCCGAAGAATCGCGCGCTTATCGGATTTTCCAACGCTCGTTTTCGGGATTTCATCAACAAAGACAAACTGGTCCGGGATCCAGAACTTAGGGAATTCAGAAGCAAGTTGCTGCCTAAGAATATCTGAAATATTCTCGTTTGTCTGTTCTGCGAGTACAACGGCCGCAAAGGGACGTTCTCCCCATTTCTCGTCAGGTATACCGACAACGGCAACTTCATTCACGCATGGATGTTTCAGCAGTACAGCCTCCAAGGCAACACTTGAAATAGACTCGCCACCGCTTCGGATGAGTGCCTTTGCTCGGTCAACGATTTGCATGTAGCCGTCCGCGTCAATCGTAGCCATATCACCCGTACGTAACCATTTGTCGGTTGTAAAGTGCTCCGCAGTTGGCTCAACTTTGTAGTAGCGATTCGCTGTCCAAGGACTTCGCACCTGAAGTTCCCCAACTGTTTCACCATCCCAAGGAAGTTCCGTGAAACCGTTAGATGTTTCCGCGGCGAGACGGAGTTCAACGCCTGGTATAGGTCGTCCCTGTTTTGCTTTAATTCGCCATTTCTCAGCGTCCGACAAACTCCGATGGGCACCGCGCAGCTTCGAGAACGTTCCAGTTGGGGACATCTCTGTCATGCCCCAAGCGTGGCAGATCTCAACGCCAAGTTCCTTTTCGTAGGCTTCAATCAAGGACAGTGGCATCGCCTCTCCACCGACGATTAATCGTCGCAATCTGGGGATATCCTTTCTCCTTTTATATAGTTCGGGATACACCTTTGCCCAGACCGTCGGTACGCCTGCAGCGACCGTG
>JAPPDN010000038.1 GCA_028824575.1 Candidatus Poribacteria bacterium
ATCGTATTCCCGTCGGGTGAGTAAACGACAGAGGTGACGGTATTCGTATGCCCTATAAGTGCGGTTTTATGTTTCCCCGTTGTCACATCCCACAATTGCACCGTGTTGTCCCGAAATCCACCAGTAGTAACAATCGTATTGCCATCAGGTGAATACACCAACGACTCGACCCCGGCTCTGTGTCCCGTGGATATTGCTTTGAGTTCTTCACCTGTTACAGTATGCCACACCTGTATTTTTTTCTTCTGATTTCCAGTGGCAATTGTTCTGCCATCTGGTGAACATGCTAAGGCAGATACATAATCGGACCCTTTATATAGAGTTTTGCGTTTCCCCGTTCGCGCGTGCCATAGATACACTGTTCCTTCGTCGTGTGTATAATATCCACCACTCGTGATGATCGTATTTCCATCGGGAGAATATGCCATCGAAGATATATCATACTCACGGGCTGTGAGTACGAGGTGCAGTGTATTGGTATGCTTGAATATAGATTTGTGTTTGCCCGTCTTTGCATTCCACAGCTGAACTGTATCATCATTCAAGTTCACAGCGGCGATCGTATCTCCATCCGGTGCGTACACGATGGAAGAAAGGATACCTTTAGTGTGTTGGGTAGATGTGATTTTGAGTTCCATTGTCTGGACATCCCACAATTGTAACGAGTTGTTCGTGTAATCTCCACCAGTAGTGATCGTCTTTCCATCAGGGGAATATGCTACAGCATTGATATAGGTATATCCTGTGAGTGTAGATTCGATTTCACCTGTGACAGCGTCCCATAATCGAACGATGTTGTCTTCCCAACCTTTGGCAGTAGCGATTGTCTTTCCATCGGGGGAATATGCTATGGAATCAATTAGGCCTGGCTTTCCAATAAGTGTCATTTTAAGTTTTGTTGTCCGGGCATCCCACAATCGTAGCTTACCGTCTATACTTGCAGCAGCTACGGTGTTTCCATCCGGTGAATATGCCACAGAATTAACAGGGATATAAAACCATGGAAGTAAAAAAGCGAGCCCACTTGTAGGCTTCATCGTGGCTTTGTGTTTTTGTGTGGTAACATCCCATAACCGCACTGTTCCATCTTCACTTCCAGAAACAATAATATTGCCATCAGGTGAGTATGCAACGGAATTAACCTGCTTCGTATGTCCAGTGAGTGTAATTTTATGTGCACCGGTTTGTGCGTCCCACAACTGCACGATGTTGTCTTTCCAACCTCCTGCGGTAGCGATTGTCTTTCCATCGGGGGAATACACAAAGGCCCTGATGCTACCCCTACCTACGCGCCTTTCAAGTGTGCCTTGAGATTCACCCGTTTGTGCGTCCCACAGATATACTGTTTTGCCCCATTTTTTTGCGGTAGCGATCATTTTTCCGTCAGGAGAATATGCAATGAAAGTGGCACTCTGTGTCCGTAGTCTGAGTGTAGTTTTCTTTTCTCCAGTGGCGACATCCCGTAATTGCACTGTATGGCCCGTACTTGAAGGAAGTCTTGCCTCTCTCCTTCCTGTTACCACCATTATTTCGTTCGTGCTGCCAATAGCGATAGTCTTTCCATCAGGTGAGAATGCGAACGCGAAAGGCGAAACGCCATCTCTATGTACTAACAGATCTACTTCTTTCCCTGTCTGCGGATCATAGAACCAAATGCCAATAGAACTGGAAACCGCGAGTAGGTTGCCGTCCGGAGAAAAGCGAACTTCGCCGAGAGTTCCCTTACCGAGTCGTGCGATTGCACCTTCGGGTAAACTGAATTGTGTGTAATCTTGCGCAACGGTTCGGAGACAGCAGATTGAGAGTACCAGTAGGACGCATATCAGAGAAAGGGCAATTTTCATGATAGTATCTATTTCCTTTTTTGTGTTGGCATGGGCACTAATGTATTCTGTAATCTTTGTTGTTATTGTCCTGCAGTCTCTTCCAAAAAAATGCAATGGGTGTTGGTGGATTACCAGTGAGATTAGGAGGGGAAGAAAATTAAAAGGCGAGGTTAGAAAACCTCGCCAGCAGAATAGAAAAAACTAAAACGGAGCAATCTGTTTATGGAACTGCTTTTCTCCATTTGTAATGGTGAAAATTACCGCACTTTTGGTTGGATGGCGGTTTTCATCGTAACTGGCGATGGTCGTTGCACCGATGTAGTTTTCGGTGGCGGCGAGTTGCTCACGGATTTCATCAGGATTGAGACTACCTGCTCGCTCGACTGCTTCAAAGAGCAATTTGACTGCATCGTAACTAACAGCAACACCGCCAGTCGGTGTAGATTCATAGATGGATTCGTAGGCATCAACAAACGCACGTGCTGTCGGTTCATCTGTGTCTGGTGAGAAGTGTCCGCTGAAAAAACTACCTTCTATTTTGGCGTTTTCGTCATTGAACAAGAGCTCACTATCCCACGAATCTGCGCCAAGAAAAATCGTAGGTTCACCCGCTTCGTTTTGCAGGGACATCACCCGTGCCTGTTGTGTTATGAACGCAATGTCTTGAACAAAACCGGCTGCGAAAAGCACGTCGGGCTTCGCGGCTGCAATGTTTGTTAATTGCGCTGTAAAATCTGACGGATTGCCTTCGTAAGATTCATCCGCGACGATCTCGCCACCGAATTTGCTGAAGTTGAGTGCGAAGAATTCAGAGATACCTTCCGTATAGAGGTCACCCTTTCGTGTGATGAGGGCGGCAGTGGTCAGATTGAGATCCTCTATGGCAAACTGTGCCATCACAGCACCTTGGAAACTATCTGTGAAAGATGCCATGAAGACGAAGCCCCCAGCGTTTGTCACGTTTGGGTTGGTCGCGGTGGTGGTAATCATTGGGATGCCATACTGTTGTGCGATCGGACCTACCTCAACAGCGTGTGAGGAACGATTGGGTCCAATGAGGGCAATAATTTCGTCTTCAACGATGAGGGTTTCGGCGATTTGGACGGAAACTTCCGGGCCCGCCTCTTTATTAATATGTCCAATCAATTCAACGGGTGTGCCAAGAAGTCCGCCGCGCTGGTTAATTTCTGTGACAGCCATCTCTGCGCCGTTTGGATAGGTGACGCGTTCGCCTGCAACAACGAAACCGATCTTGAGGGTTTCTTCTTGCTGTTGAGGCATAACAACTTCTTGGATGCGGTCACACCCGATTGATATTGCAAGCAGGACGCTAAAACTGATGATCACTAAGAATTTCTGCATGATGAGTGAATTCCTTCCAAAAAATGATTTCTTTTCTTTTAGATATTTGATACAATGTTTTGAATCACGTGAGAAATTGTCACTGATCGCAATGACATTTCAATGCGCATGAAATTATATAATGCGACATCTTAGGTGCACACATTCGCACATGTACTTAATATAATATTAAATACTGAAAATAAACAAGTCGATTTGATATAAGACGCAGCGGTTGTCGGTAAGTCCTGACTGCCGATTGCCATCTATTATGGAAAATTTGATCACAGTGATTGGGCGCGGTCATTCTGGGACGCGCGCCATTTCGCATACATTATACGCCAGTGGGGTTTTCATGGGGAGCCAAATTAACCCTTCCGGTGATAAGATTCCACCGCACGCGATGTATGATGCCTGCCGAGTTATGGCAGAATATGTCAAATGGGAGGGTGGACTCTCGTGGGATTTTGATCCGCTTTTTAGGATGCCGATTGATCCAGAGTTTGAACGGCTCATTAACACCTATCTGGCGGATGTGCTACAGAATCCGGCTGCCCATAAAGGTTGGAAAATTCCGGAGACGACGCTTGTGTATCCGTGGATAGTCCGTATGTTTCCAGAGATAAAGTACATCCACTGGATTCGAGACCCACGAGATTGTATTCGGGGCAGCCACAAAACGGATGATCTTCGGGATTTTGGCGTTGTGTATCCTGAAACGGACGACATCTATGAAAGACGCGCCATTTCTTGGATCTATCAATATAAACTCATGCAAGCAACGCCGATGCCTAAAAATGTTATTCAGATTCGATTTGAGGACTTTGTTTTAGATCAGGAGCGGGTGCTTAAGGCACTTGAGGCGTTTTTGGATATCCCGTTGGGTAGGATCATCGTCCGTGCAGATGCGGTAGCACGGTGGAAAAAAGATTTCGCTGAATTGGAACCCGGTGCGTTGTTACCGCACTACGAATTTGAGTTTCTGAAAAAAGCAATCGTTGAAAACGGTTATCCCTTAACAGCAACATAACAGAGAAAGGAACCATTATGTCAACAAATACTCCTTACCGTGTTGGACTTGTCGGAACGGGGGGCATTGCAAACGCGCACGGCAGTGCATGTCAAGAGGCACCGAGTGCTGAATTGGCGGCGATCTGTGATGTGTCAGAAAATGCATTAGCCGGTTTCGGTGAGCGATTTGATGTGGCACCTGAGCACCAGTACCTCGCTTTGGAAGAGATGTTAGATGCTGAGGACTTGGACATCGCTATTATCTGTACGTGGGGTGCCTTTCACGCTGAGGTGGGTATTCAGCTTTCAGAATCCCGCCAAGTCAAAGCAATCTTGTGTGAAAAGCCGTTTACGTCAACGGCAGCGGAGGCGAAAGCGTTTGTCGGAGCAGCCCAAGAAAACGGCGTTATCGTGGCGGAAGCGTTTAAATTTCGGCACCATCCGATGCACCTCAAGGCGAAAGAATTAATCGATTCCGGGGCAATCGGGGAGTTTAAGGTGCTCCGCAGTACTTTCTGCACTGGGGGCGGTGGCGGCGGTCCTGAAACACGGGTTCCCGAAGCGAATTGGCGGTTTAATAAAGCGAAGGGTGGCGGCAGTATCTACGATTTGGCATGTTACAATATCCACCATGCGCGATTTATGTTTGGTGCTGAACCAATTCGGGTATCAGGAATGTCTCAAGCCGGGTTAGAAGTCGACGATGGTTCCTACCTCCTGTTAGTATTTCCCGGTGAACGGGTTGCCCAGATT
>JAPPDN010000482.1 GCA_028824575.1 Candidatus Poribacteria bacterium
GCCTCTATGGGTGAAACATCTGTCTCTCGGCTGAGTCAGGTGAATCAATTGCTGTTCAATGGGCAAAAGCAATTCTTACAGGCTTTACGCGACAGGTTCGAGGTGCATCTCTATCCTTTTGATACGGGACTCCATCAAAGCACGGTGTTACCACAAGACCTTGATGCCGAAGCACTGCCACAGTTTGAACCGAACGGAACGCTCACTGATATTGGAACGGCTATACGAGAAGCGGCAGCAGCCTGGAAGGGGCAAAACACCGCAGGGATGCTGCTTGTTACAGATGGCGGACATAACTCTGGACAGTTCCCTTTAGAAGATATTACTGGGTTAGGGGTGCCTGTCTATGCAATAGGTGTCGGTTCTGTGGAACCACCGAAAGACGTTCAGGTCCAACATATTGACTATACGCCGGTTGCCTATACAAACCATGAGAGTATCATCCGTGTAACGGTTGCACAAGCCGGATATACTGGTAAAACGGCACAACTCTCTTTGCGGGAGATGACGCGCAAAACGCTTGTAGATAGTGCAACACTCACCTTTGACAAACCTCAGGACGCAACTTCCGCGAGTGCTACCACAAAACAGGTCGTTGAACTGAAATTGACACCGCAAGTTGAAGGAACCTTTCAATATACCGTCGAGCTTCCAGTGCTTGATGGTGAATTGACAGCGGCGAACAATGAAAAAACGTTTTCCGTGAAAGTTGTGAAAGCAAAACTCAATGTTTTCTATCTCGAAGGTAGACCCCGATGGGAATACACATACCTGAAACGTGCCCTCCAACGAGACCCTGATATTGAGGCGACTTGTGCCATCTTGTTAAAGAACAGCGCGAAGCGGTTTCCACCAGCGGGTAGTATGCTGAGTCGCTTAGATGGGTATTACCCACAAACAACGCCAGCATCGGAAACCGCGCGATTCCCTGAAACACGGCTGCAGCTTGCCAAATACGATGTTTTGATTTTAGGCGACTTAGGGAGTGAACATCTGACCGCTGCACAGCAACGCGCAATTGTTGATTTCGTTGAGGTACAAGGAAAACCGATTATATTTCTCCCGTCTCGCAGAATGCTCGGGACCAATGGGCTACGGAATACGGAATTGGCGCAGCTGCTGCCGATTGAGATTCCAAGAAACGGCTGTCGTAGACACGATACTGAATTCATTGTACAACCGACCGCATCCGGTATGTTTCACCCAATGTTGCAGCTGATGGACACGCAATCAAATCAAGTTTCGTCCTTAGCCGATAATAATGTATCTACGTGGCGAAATATGCCAGCACTGTCTCGATCCTTTAGTGGGTTTCGCTTGAGAGGCGGTGCTACTGCTCTCATGGAAAGCGGAAAAGGGGCACCTATCCTGATGCTGCAGCGAACGGGCTTGGGAAAAAGCCTGTTGATCGCAGCAGAAGGACTCTGGAATTGGGATTTTGGGGTCAATACTTTTAAAGATACCCGTTATCAAGACATTTATTTACGCTTCTGGGCACAGGTGCTGCGATGGATGGCAACAAATACCGATGACGATCAATTGCACCTTACCGCGGATGCCAACAGTTATGCGATCGGCGACACAGCCACGGTTACGGCGTATCTATATTCTGAAGCCTACCGCACGACACAGACAGATGCGACCGTTCAATTTGAAGTTGTTCCGCCTGAAGGCGCGCCCTTCCAACTCCAAATTCGCGGTATAACCGAGCGCGCAACCGAGACCGCTACTGAAACCGGTAATCTCTATAGCACCCAATTTTCGCTACTACAAAATGGCATTTACCGTGTCCGAGCAACAGCGAAAACTACGCATCAGACGTTGGGCGAAGATCAAATTGATATCCATGTTCATCCCCAACTCGCCGAATTAGAGGCACCGCAACTCAACGAAGACCTTCTGAAGAAACTCACATCGGAAACCGGTGGTGCCTATTTTGCAATGGCGGACGCAGAATCATTACCCGAAAATGTTGTCAAGGTCCAAAATCAGGTATTTGTTGATGCAGAACGGGAACTCTGGAGCCATCCGTTGATTCTCATTATGGTCGTCGGATTGTTGGGCACAGAATGGTTTTTACGGAAACGGATTGGGCTGACTTAGTGGAGCAGTATGCCATGATACGATTCATAAGATTCATAAGATGGAATCCTTTTTTGATCGGCTGCCTCCTATTTTGCACAGCAGCGGGTCTGTTTATAGGACAAAGGTTGCTCGCCTCCGAGGTTCCAATGACTATCGCTCAGGTGCATTATAGCGGCGGTGGTGATTGGTATGGAGACGCAACGGTTATTAAAAATTGGCTCAGACTCCTCCGAACGCGGGCAGATATTGAGACCGCTGAGGAACGTGTAATTCTGAAACTAACGGATCATACGCTTTACCAGTATCCGATGCTATACCTTGTAGGACACGGCAATATTCAACTGACTGAAGCGGAGGTCGAAGCATTACGAGACTACTTGATGAACGGTGGATTTCTGTTTGCTAACGATGATTACGGACTCGACGAGAGTTTTAGACGTGAAATGCGAAGGGTGTTTCCCGAACAGGAATTGCAACCGATACCGAATACACATCTAATTTACCGTTGTTTCTATGCGCTGAAAGGGTTACCCAAAATTCATGAACACGATGGCGAGCCAGCACAAGGATTTGGACTCTTTCACGATGGACGAATGGTTGTTTACTACGTTTATAGTGCCGATATCGGCGATGGACTCGAAGATGCCGATGTACACCCAGAGGATACACCGGAGGTCCGGGAACTCGCTGCAAAGATGGCGGTTAATATTGCTGTGTACGCGCTAACACATTAAAAGACAAAAGGACAAATAGAATGAACAGACAAAATGTAAACCAAGCCTACGAAAACCTGATTGCGCGGTTGCATGCCGCTCGTCGACAATGGTGGTGGCTCACTTTCTCTGAGGGCGTGCTGAAGTGCGTCGGTATGCTAACACTCGTTATGGTCGGTGCGCTCGTCATTCTAAACGTCAGTTTCCAAATAGGGCAGATTCCGTTCTTACGCTGGATACGTATCGGGATCCTTTTATTATCAATCGGGGTTGCTGTCTACATAGTGATCCGATCGCTTATTATACCGCTCTGCAAAAGGTTCACAGATGCTGCAGTCGCGTCGCGTCTCGAATCGACGCAAGTCCAGAGCGAACTCACATCCGAGAACCGGATTCTCAGTGCCGTACAACTTTGGAAGAACTTGACAGATAATCGGCTCGGATATGCCCCAGAATTTATTGAACATCTCATCATCCAGACCGATAAAGATATGGAACACATTCAGCGGAGAGAGGTGTTTCAATCCGAATTTCGGAAAATTAAACGGAACGCGGGTATCGCTGTCGCTGGCGTCGGACTTCTGCTTATGACCCATTTTCTTTTACCCAACGCATTCAACGGTTTTGCTGCGACCTTCCAGACTTTGCCACAGACACTACCAAACGCTCAAGGAAACCTGAAGAAAGCCATTCAGATTACAGAAATCCATCCCGGTAACACGCAAGTCGAACGCGGCACCGATGTTAACGTCGCCGCAAAAGTGAGCGGACACCTCGGCGCGCCCGTTACACTTTACTACCGCATCGGGGACGGTAATGCGCAAACAGCAGCCGTAGAATGGCAATCGATGTCGATGCAACGCGCCAGTGATCAACAAATTCCGGGCACTGCCTCGTCCTATCATCTGACGCTCGAAAATGTTACCCGTCCCCTACAATACTATATCTCTGCCGAAGAGGTAGCATCGTCACAATATCAAGTGACGATCAGCGACGAACCGATTGTCACCCAATTCCAGTACCGGCTTAACTACCCCGCCTACACACAACTGCAATCGCAGACGTTTCCAGTAAACACCGGTGATATACAGGTGCTCTTCGGAACGGAGATCGTATTTATAGGTGAAAGTAACAAACCCCTTACGGCGGCATCCCTCGTGTTTGAAGAATCCGATGATGTCGAATTGGAGATCACGGCGCGACACCTACCGGAAACGACACCGCAGCCGGGTGCAGATGGACAGCTGCCGAAAGCGAATCCTATCCCTCGGACAATGCGAGGCAGCTTCATTGCGCAGCAGAGCGGAAACTACCGTATCCAAATTACCGATATTGAGGGTTTTAAAAATCGCGACCCTATTAGTTATACGCTTACCGTTTTCAAAGATACCGTACCTGATGTCAATATCGTTTCACCGGCGCGGGATACCGTTTTGGATAATGCCATGTTGGTGGACCTAAAGGCGGAGGCAACGGATGACTACGGTATACAAGCACTTCAATTGGTATATCGTGTTGAGGCAGAGGGTGCCGAAGAAGTGAACGTGCCCTTAAAGCGGTGGGGTGTGGAGAACGTGCCTATACGTCGATCGGTCTCCGTCGCATACAGGTGGGATGTAGATCGGATTGGCATTTTCCCGGGTGAAGTGCTTGCTTATTACGTCCAGGCTCTGGATAACGACAATGTTTCAGGTCCGAATATCGGCAAGTCGCCTACCTATACACTCCGCTTCCCGTCACTCTCCGAATTATACGATTCTGTTGCGGCTGAACAGGAAACAGAGCAGCAAGGGCTTGAGGAACTCGTTGATGAGCAAGCGGATGCAACAGGTTTAATTGATACGCTCCTCGGTAAAATTAGGAAAAGCCAAGAACTCACTTTCAACGATGAAAACTTGATGCAACAGGTGCTTGAAAACCAAAAACAGATTGAACAGGAGGCAAAGAAGTTAGTCGAAGATATGCAGCGGACAGCGGAGGATATGGAGCAGAAGCAACTCTTTGACACTGAGACGATACAGAAGTATCAGGAACTGCAGGAACTGATGGAGCAGGCACTCTCCGAGGAACATAAAGAGATCCTGCGGAAGTTATCTGAGGCATTGGCGAAGCAGCAGGTGAGTGAACAGGAG
>JAPPDN010000792.1 GCA_028824575.1 Candidatus Poribacteria bacterium
TGAGGTGGTTTGCCATGATGAAGTAGGTATTCACTGGAATCAGTAGCAAACCGAGGGCGATGGCACGAAACGTTACGCCGGGATGGGGGTTTTGGTTTTTCAAAATCGCGTCTGCTATAAAAAGAATGGCCTCAAGTGTAATATTGCGGTTTGTGTTAGTTAAACTGTAGTCTATTTATGTTTCACATGTTTAACCCGTTTGGGTGTTTATTTAAAAATGGCGACGACAATAGAAATAATCAGGGCCCCGATGGCACATGCGGTGACACTCCAACTCCGCACTCCGGCAATAGCACTTTGTTTACCTTTGAGTTCCGATATACCATTTTCAACTGTTCGGAGCCGAGTATCCACCCAATCTAAACGCGTATCCACCCTATCTAAACGCTGATTGACTTGATCAAAATTTGCTCTGACCTGATCAAAACCGTCTTTCATCACCTGATAAAGTTCTTCATTTGTCATTTCTGTTTTCCTTTGGCTTCCTGCCGGTTATGCTAATCCAAACTGGCTTTTAACAAAAATTATAACACAATTTCTATTTTGCGTCACCCTCTTTTTTCAATTTTCGTCTCGCTCGCCAATACGCGAACTGGCGGAGATAGTAACTGAGGTTTTTTTGGATTTTCTCGAACTCTGGCACGAATGGACATCTCCCGCCGAGGACGACGAGCTCCGCCTTGGCGCGCGTCATGGCGACATAGAAGACACGACGCTCCTCTGTCAATTCACTATCACGACGTGGGAAACGTCGCTCCAGTGTGTTGTGAATCAGAATAACCTTTTCCCATTCCCGTCCTTTTGATTTGTGAATTGTTGTTATTTCAGGTGCTTCTGGAGGGTTGCCAAGCATTGCTTGAATCTGTTCGGTTTCGTAGTTGGTGCGTGCTAAAACGGCGGTTTCTTGTGATGATTCTAACTCGCGTCGTAAAGCAGCTGCGATGGTTTCAGGGGTTGTTTCTACGGTTTTTATGTGCTGTCGCATCGGGTTGTGGGCACGGAGGTCTTTTCGGATTCGGGGTGCGTTGCGTTCAATCAACGCTCTGGCGTGTTCAACAATGGTGGATGTAGAGCGGTAATTACGCGTGATTTCATATTTTGTTACATCTCGTCGGTCGGTGAATTCGAGCATAATCTTTGAGTTACCGCCGCGAAAACCGTAGATCGCCTGATCGTCGTCGCCGACAGCGAAGAGGTTCTCGGAAAGACGTGAAATCAGTCGGAAGTCGGCGGGTGCAATATCTTGAAACTCGTCGACAAGGACGTATGGGTATTTGTCGCGATAGGTTTGGCGGAGATCGGGACAGGTCTCAAGGAGGTTCGCGGCGTGGATAATCATGTCCTCGAAATCGACAGCGTTTGCTTCGGTTTTGAGGGTTTCGTATTTTATGGCAAATGCTCGCGCCACCGGGTCGTCAAGTGTGGTTGGGTCGAACAGTCCTGTGGTGACTTGACGTTTCGCACGCATGACTGTCTCTTTTACCTCGTTGAAACGGTCGCGGAGGTTCTCGAAATCGGGGTGTGTGTCGAAATTTTCTTCATAAGGGATACCGAAATGCTGGCAGAACATCTCAAGGATGAGTTGGTTGCTGTACTGCACCCGTAGTGGATCTGCGCGGTTGAACACGCTTGCTTGGTCTCTGTAGTATGCGATCCAGTGTGCCTCGCGACGATTTGCCTCTCGTCCTTTGATCCATTCTATCACTTTGAAACTGAATTGTGTCTCGCCTTCATGTCGGATGGCTTGTCGGAGTCTGTCGTTTGATGAATGGTTGAAGTGTTCTTTTTTACGTCGTTCTGGGTTCGTGGTCTGTCCGATGTAGCACTTACCGGTCTTTTTGTGTTCAATTTTATAGATGGCGACTTCGATTGTGGCGGCTTCGCGTTCAATCTGTTTCTGCTCGTCTGCAATGATTTGATCCATCTGTCCCGACCAGATTTCGGGGATTTGGTTGAATTCGGCGCGTTTATAGTTTTGGGTGATGATGTCTTTGCCGAAGGCGTGGAGTGTCCGGATGACAGGTTTTTCGGAGGTTTCGGTTTCGGATGCCGTGAGTTCCCGCAAGATTCGGGTTTCCATCTCTTCAACGGCTTTTCTGTTAAAGGCGATGGCGAGGATCTGTGAAGGTGGGATGTTATGTGTTTGGATGAGGTTCAGGATCCGTGCTGTTACGACTGTGGTTTTGCCGCTGCCGGGTCCTGCGATGACGATTGCGGGTCCGGCAACGTGGTTCACGGCTTTTTCTTGGTTTCTGTCAAGTTGCATATTTAGGTAGGTTAATTAAGGGCGAAAACCTCCAAAACTATCGGAGGTTTTCATGCCTAAACACTATTTGATTGATAGCGTCTCTGCAATACTCATAAAATCTTATATTTTATCAAGTTCTGTCGTGTTAGAATTGGTTGCTCAGCATTCATCTGAAGTATTTCCACTGTTGTTCGACCTACGGGTGTCTTTCCTTCAATTTCACATGTTTCCCGATTTAAAACAAAATGAACTGCCCAAGTGTCGATTCGGGGGTTGAAAAGCCTAATATTCGTTCCCGTTTGTGGATCAGTCCCTTTTTGGCGTGCAGCTTTGTGCCTGTTGCAGTGTGAACAGGCGAGTGCCAGATTCTTGAGTTCAGTTGGTCCGCCTGCTGATCTTGGCACAATATGCTCAACCTCCAAGACCGAATCAGAAAATTCTTGTGGATATTGGCAGTACTCACACCGTTTATTTGCGCGGCTTGCCACAGCATCGCGCAACGGATCATCTACACGCATGTATCATACCTCGCTTATGATAAAAGCCGTTTCTCCAGCGTTTGGAGATTCCGGATCTGGAGTGCCTGCTTTTCAGCGAGGAGTGCGTCCATCTCTTGTATCACTTCCGGTGCTAATACTTGTTCACTATTCAATGCCAGAAGTTCTGTCAAACGTTCTTGTTTTTCTATAGCCAAAGACTCAAACCCAAAACTAACGTGTCCGTTTTCAATCATTTCAGCCACGTCCATCTCTGTGTTTAAAACTTCTCCAGTCCCAGCATTAACACGTATTTCTCCAACTTTAACAGGAGGGTCGACATTGGTAAAAATAGGAACTACCCATATAGGTGGAGTTGATTTTTTAAGGATAGGTTCTTTTGCCATTAAGCATCTACCCGCGCGCTTTCGTAAAAAAGTTAGAGCGGTGTCTCTTACTTCATCGCGTTCGAGTTGAAACAACACAAAATCTTCAAGTGAAATTTTAGATACTTTTGCTTGTTGCGTCAATTTTTCGTAGAGGTAATCTGGCAAGGAAATTGTCAACGAACGCATATTGGATTCTCCTATAATGGTTCTGAGTCTATCCATTTATGTTAAAGTTTATCATATCTGTGATGAATTTTCAATCAGTGTCCAGTTAAAAAGTTTTGACATGCATCAGGAGTTTCTTATTAGAGACTGATAACTGGCGACTATGCCCAATTCATTTCGGGATGCGCCGGACCCATAGCAGCAATGCCACGTTCATCGCGCCGATGAAGCCGAAGACGTAGGATTGGATGCCTACCAATGTATTGAGGGATCGGATGAGGAACGGACAGAAAATCGGCAATCCGAGTGCAACGCATGTGTAAAAGGTGAGGAGTTTCGCCCCTTTTGCTTCCCAGAAGGTTATCTGCCGCTTTAAAACCTTTAAATACGATTGCTGCCACAGGCGGGAGTTCCACTTCCCCTGCATGAAACCCAAGGCGATTCCTAAACCGAAGCCGAAACTTGACCAACGGAGGTCAATACGAACGTATTGCGAAATGACGGCAACCCAGAGCAGCTGCCCCAGCACCGAAAGCACGATAAATGCCCAAAAGATGGGTAATTTCATATAGAATGGAAGGAGACGCCGCGACAATTTATCCATTTTTAATTATTGGGTTTCTGCTCCGTTTTTTCCGATGTCCAAAACGGATTTTTAATTATTGGGTTTTTGCTCCGTTTTGTCCGTTGTCCAAAACGGGTTATCGTTTATAGTAGCGTCTGTAATTACTTACACATCACGGAGCCACAGGAAACCAACGGTTTCCTATGCTACGAGTGTAAACATATTTTCGGATTTTACTATAATTCAGAAGTTATCTGGAGATTATAGCAGAAAAAGCGAATAAAGATGTGGTAACGCGTACGGTTCACTCCTACAGGAGATTCGCTTTGACGTAATTAACAGCGTTTTTGAAGATAGCGAGTCCGTCGCCTGCTTCAGAAGTGGGGTCTTGTGTTTCTGGGAGCCGCGTCCAACGTGGGTGATTCCATTTCGTCAAGAACCGTTCCGGGTGGGGCATTAAACCGAAGATTCTGCCTGTTGCATCACAGATGCCAGCAATATCGGCGTCTGAACCGTTCGGATTGCTCGGATATTTGCTCTCTGCATACCGAAACACAACTTGATTGTTCGCTTCTAAATCAGCCAATACATCTGCTGGTGCAGTGAACCGTCCTTCAGCATGCGCGACGGGCAGATAGACGCGTGGTTTGATGCCTTTGGTAAAGACACACGGACTTTCTTGTGTCTCTAAATCTACCCACCGACACTCAAATTTTGCGGAGGTGTTCATTGCGAGTGTCGAGCGTTGCGTCATCTCTGCGGGTGTCTCTGTGCCCGGCAACAAGCCTGTCCGTACCAGCACTTGGAACCCGTTACATATACCGATGACGAGTTTACCGTCTGCGACGAACTGGTGCAGCACGTCCGTCAATTTGTGTTTCATCTCGATCGCCAGTAGGATACCGGCTGCGATGTCGTCGCCGTAGGAGAAACCGCCCGGAATCGCGAGGATCTGATAGTCGGTTAGGTTAACTTTTCCGGATATGAGGTTCTGGATGTGGACTAACGCGGTTTCAGCACCGGCGAGTTGGAACGCCGTGTCTGTTTCTGCATCGCAGTTAGTCCCTGCGGTTCGTAAG
>JAPPDN010000413.1:0-2027 GCA_028824575.1 Candidatus Poribacteria bacterium
TGCTGTGTCCCTTCAAGCACTTTTGCGCGGAACGCTTCGTAACAGTCGATAATGAAACGGGTTTCGACCGCTGCGCGTAGGGCTTCAGAAAAGTAATCAGGATTCGCTTTTAATTTTTTAACAACTCGCTCGCTGCTATAGTCGATGATATTTCCAGCGACAACCAGTTTTAGACGTGTCAGCCAATTATTATCCCAAAACTCCGGCAGTAGGTCGAGCGCAGTCTGCCGCGCTTTGAGTTTATCGTGATGATATGGGTTCGGGTTGCCGGTATGGAGTGCTACCAACTCGAAGATACTTCCCCAGAGTTCTTCTGGTGTGAGCGATTCAATGAGGTAATCAGAGTTTGCGCGTCGCAGATCCAAGAGGGTCTTTACCGCTGCGCAAGTTATCTGTTGTAGCTGCGCATCGCGCGTCGCACGCGGAATGAGTTCCGCTGCACTGTGCGATTGCACATGTCGCCGGAGGTTCTCCCAATCCGGTAATTCCTTCTTTTCTCCGAAAGTGAAGACACCTGGAATGTAGTCCGATGGCACAATCTGATCGAATAGTGGCTTCGGTACAGCAGGCGGGACTTGTGCGGGTGGGACACCGAGTGTCCGATCCGTCAAAACCATACCGGTGGGAATCACGGTTCCGCGCGCCACAATTCCTGAAAGTTGAACATCCCTGCCGACGCACGCTGCATCGAATGTAGCGTTTTTGATCGTGCTGCCTGTTGCGAGTCCACGTACGGGTGCCGCCAGTGTTTCTGGGAGTGGGTTTGGTTCAAAGGTCGTATCGTTCGCGGAGACATCCTGCAATCCGACAGCGTTTCCTACCGTTGTTGCACCCAGCAACGTAACGTTTTCGAGTCTACAATAGTCGCCAACCTGAACCTGTTCACCGAGGTGCACGCTACCGATAAGATAGCACGCCGTACCGATCTCGATGTCATCACCTGCCAATGTTATTTGTGCATTTGGATCGACGCGAACGCGTTTTCGCGCCAGGGGTTCCCGAACCTGGGCATACAGGGCTGCTTCGCCCGATAAGACATTTGACCAGCGGTTAACCCCTGACAATACTTCGCCGCGATAGATAAAGGCGTTCGTTTTCAACCCGTCTTCGTAACAGTGGCGAATGAGATCGACGTGGTGGAGTTCGTCGTTCCGATTTGCGTGGGGTTCCAACCGATGTATCCGATCTAACAACACACTTTTCCGAATGAGTGTGATACCTGTATTGGTATATGCTTCACCATTGTGCCAGCGGTCCCACATCTCCTGTTTTTCGGCTTCTGTCATATCGTACCACTCTTTGGTCCGTGTGAGTCTGCCTTCAGCATCGAAGAAAAGTCCGCCCTTGTCCTCGACAGTTTCAGGGATTTTTCCGCAGAGCGTAACGTCCGCACCAGACAAATAGTGGGAGAGCAGCGTCTGTGCGAAAATCTCGCGTTCTAAAAACGGTTCGTCACCGAACGCTACACCGATCCATTCAGCGTCGGAATCTCGGAGTGCAGGGAGTGCTGCTTGCAGCGCGCCACCCGTGCCGTTCATCTCTGCTTGGATACACGGAATCGCATCGGGACCGAGCAGCTGCGCCGCAGCTCCGCTTTTCTCGATGCGTGATGCCATCTGCGGATTGATCACAACAATATCGGGACGGTTGCCGGGCAAGTATCGTCGCGAGTGTTGGAGCGTGTTCTGTTCGCCGAAGGTGATGTCCAACGTTTTGCTCAAGCGTCCGGTAGGATCAATCCGTGTGCCTTTTCCAGCAGCGAGGACGACCCATTGCGGTGTGAGTTGGTGTTCAAGTGTGTCTGCGGGAAGTGTGGAAAGGAGATTTTCAAGTGCAGCAGTATCTGCTGAAATCGCAGCAAGTGTATCTTCTATATTACAACCGAGGAGGTTTTCAAGAATTGATATTATATTTTTCGGTAGGCGCGCTTTTGAAGTAGGCACGTCGCTATTCATCTAATTATTTTCCCTTAATTTTATATAGATATCCCGAAGTTATTCCAATTTATTGGAAACAACAGATAGTGG
>JAPPDN010000413.1:2037-4914 GCA_028824575.1 Candidatus Poribacteria bacterium
AAACAGCTTGTGGAGTTATTCAACGTAATTCGTATAACTGTCTCTGTCATCTCGGAGGACGCTGCAGCAATTTCAGAGTCTTAAACAATTTTTGTGGATTCGTTGGACATCTTTGTGATTATTCTCTTTCGGTTTCTTGGTAAACGTAGTGGCCTCCTCAAATCTGACGATCCGCCAATTCAGGGGCAAATCCATTGGATTCATTTTACTCATCTGTTCCCTTTTATTCGATTTTAGCGAGCCGTTCGCCGATAGAACGCAATGCTTTCTTTACGCTGCCTTGTTCAGAAGATGTTGCAAGTGTGTTATCCCGTGTTTCTTTAGTACGTGTGTATGCGTGGGGTTCCAGTCTCTCTTCAAAACGATTATAGAGTGTCACAGAAGTTTTCACAAAAGTCGTTTCATAGTGTGGTGCTGGCAGCCCTACTTTTTCCATTTCTTGAAGCATTCTTCTCGTGCCTTCTCTCAAGGCGCGCACCAAAGGCTGTCCGCGTTCATCTTTCAAAAGACGCATCCACTCGACAATTCTCTGATTGCGCAGAACAGAATCAAGGACTGTATCCGAAAGGCTGAAGTGCTGTGGGACCGGTTGAGGAATGCCGCCTGGATTTTCCACGACCAGACCATTCCGGTACGCGATACTGTGAATCGCTGTGGTAGTTCCATAGTCTCTATGAATAACAGCGTTTATAAGGGCTTCATCAACTGCCAAGAGTGGATACTCAGGGTCCTCAATGAATCCTCCATGAGAACTTCGTCTTATCATCGTGCGAAAAAGAGCCGAATCTTTGAAAAAGGTTTGAAGTTTACGAATAATGTTTGGAAGTGCTCCATCGAAATCTTTATCAAAAGTTGTCGCGCCTCGGTCTCGAGACTCCTCGACATCCACTTCAAAACGTAGTACTCTTACATACGCACTTGCAAAAAGCCTCCGAGGGTTTGAAGAAAAAAACAGAAAACCTGCGTTGGTAAATGCATATTCCCTTTTCTCTTTTATCAGTGCACCGGCTCGGTGCAAAATCTCTTCTGTTGTATAATCGTACGCTGCGCCTGCTGCTTCGAGGTAAGCCTTCTTAAACTCTTCGACCACTTTTATATCAAGTTCATCGGGATCATAGGGGCAGCAGTAGGATGTTTCAAAATCAACTATTCTTTTTTCCCGTTTAAGATGCTCCCTATCTGGTTCAGTCAATGCAAGGTTTTGTGCCCCAGTCCTTTTCCATGCTTTTGGAAAATCGCCAACCGTTCCACAAATTGCATTCGGTGTCCACGGGGTATAAAGAATATGTAATTGTCTTCCGTTTGAATTTGGTAATTCCACGTCTTGCACCTGCGTCGCGTGGTTATTTAAATCCCGGATAACTTGCAAGATACTATTCATTGTCGATTCATCAACATGCTGTGTACCTTTGATATTCCCTTCATCTGTGATCCCAAGTACTAAGATCCCACCTTCTCTGTTTCGATTCGCGAAGGCGGAAATACACTGTTTGATTTTGTCCTTCAGTGTATTGATTTGACTGTTGGTATCAATGCGAACTTCTTTACGTTCAAAATACTGCCCTTCAAAATCAGCAGACTTAAGGAAGTCAAGATACTGCAGAGGATTATCAAAGACTTCTTTTGGTGTTGGCATTTATGGATACCTCTTTGGCGCGTTTTCCAGTTTGGAACACAGTCATTATCGTACCGTTGGTAGAACCTTATTAAAAAGTTTAACACAAATTTGATTTGGATGCCAGATGCTTGCTCCTACAAGCGGAGCGCGCGCGTATTGGGGAACCCAGACGCGCGCTACATACTATTATCGACTTATCTCTGTTTGAGATGTGCCCAAGTGGTTGCTAACTTGCCGTCCGCTTCGACGGCGAGGACACCGCTGGCGAGTTCTTCAATCTCTGCTTCGCTGAGTGCTCTGTCATAGATGCGCACGTCGTCTATGAGTCCAGGCCACGATGTGCCATTATTATCCTTTGCCCCTTTACCAACGAATAATTTGGTGGCACCAGAGATTTTTCCGTCTTTACCATCGTCATTGTGTGTAGGATCATCATCAAGCTCGCCATCAATATAGAGGGCGAGTTGTTCACCACTTTCCCAAGTAAAAACGAGGTGTTGCCAGTCAGTTGTTTGCACATCGCTTTTACCCTCATACGCTTGACCACCGCCCGTTGTGCTAATTCCGCCCTTGATAAGATTCGTACCGCCTGGCGTTGCCCAACTTGCGGCATCGTAGCGTAACCCGAAGGTGTGGTCTCCACCATCCGGATCTGTACCAAAGATAATACCCCTGTCGTGTCCAACTGAATCAGATTTTACCCAAACAGAAATGGTAAAAGCATCAAGTCCGTTGATATAATCTCCACCTTTCGCGTCTTCAACGGCGGCACCTGCACCATCAAGTTCTACAGCACCGCTGATCTTACCGCCATTCGGTTTCCATTTGGCACCCTCGATGAGTTTAGCGGCATTGCCGTTTCCGCTTTCATCAGAAGCATCTTGTCCTGAACGGTCGTCAAAAGGCAAATAGATGAGTAGACCGTCATTCAGACCAGCGCTTGCGACCGATGTCAGGTAAACAGTCACTATGAGTGTTGTGAGTATGAGCCAATTTAGGGTTCTCATTTAGAGTTCCTCCTATATGTGGTGTTCAGTTAATTAGCGGGGGTTGCAAACCCTGTCTGCATTCAGTGCGGGAAAAAAAAGGGACAGGTATAGAGAGACCTGTCCCTATAACACTGTGGACTTTAATTAGACGTTACATACGTCATACGCGTGTTGCATCGCGTCAAAGGCATCGCCTTTGGGTCCGAAGTCGTGCCGTACATAGAGCTCGTATCCGGTGTTTACAATGGCACGCATCACGGCAGGATAGTA
>JAPPDN010000496.1 GCA_028824575.1 Candidatus Poribacteria bacterium
TTTGTCATTCATATTAGCGGGGCCCCGGAGGACGCCACACGGCACGACGGTAAAGGCAGCGGCGTCATCTTGCTTGTCTCGGCGGTGCGTCTACTTCTCAGTGGTGTTACGTTCGGTCTTTTTACACCGATGGCGATTGTCTACACTGGCACGAGTGTCCTTCTATTGGAAACAGGATTTCTATTCGTACGAGGACGGAATATATTAGCGTGGGCAGTCGTGCTGGGACTCTGCGATGCGATTGCCGTTTATGTCGATTTCCAACTCTCTATATTGTTTTATCGGCTTTTCTATGCCGATTGGTATATTGTCCTCCGCATCCTGATAGAAGGGTTCGCCTATACGTTTATCGGCGTGCTTCTCGGTGCGAAATTAGGACGAGGCCTCTGGCGCGTGGCGGATTAAGCGATCATCTTGCTTGGTGAATGCGATTTTCTACGCATACTGAGCAACGCACAAAAAACTTTAAAATTCTGCGATACAGACACCATAAGGAATACAACAATGAACCGAATTCTACTTTTTAGTCTACTCTGCCTGTTTATCGTCCTACCCATTAGCATTGCGACAGCCGACATGAGCGTCACTTGGGTTCGGACAGGCGTAGTCGTTGAAACTGAACACAAAGAAGGTATCTCGGACAAAATTAGCGTCGCGACGGTGTTTGACGGCACGGCACACGAATTAGCCGAAGTCCCCACAATCCAACGACTTGATACCGACAGCGTCCTACTGCAATTCACATGGCGACCGAATCAAGATTACCAATTTCACCTGAACGATCACCTAATAACAGCAACTGCGCCGCTAAAGCCGGTGTCGTATCTCATCCGCACGGTTGAATTGGACGGACTCTTATCGCTGATGGAAAGCCTCCGTCAACCTGCGAAACCGACAGCGGTTGCCTTAGGACACGGAGGCGCGCCCAATACAGAGAAGTTGGCGGTTGCGACAGACAGCGGACACCTCGCTGTTCTCCAGCCAATTACGGGTGAGACGCTCTGGAAAACCCGTATTTCGGAAGGGTACGTAAGACTGATGGCGTTTAGTTCTGATGGTTCTTTGCTCTACGTAGGGGAACAGGCAGCAGATGGACTTATCTATTGCTACGATCTGACCGCCGAAAAACCGACACTTCGCTGGAAATATCGTACTGCTGATGACATCGAAACTTCTACGCCGAGCAATCCGGACAGCGTCTACGCTTGGGTCAATTATCCCGGTCCAGCGTGTATGCGAACGCTGGCTAACGGAGACCTTTTGGTTGCAAGCGTACACTCATGGAAAGAAAATGATATACCCCTCAAGAAGTCCCAACTCTATAGGTTTGACAGCGAAACAGGGAATGTCATTTGGAAATGGCCCCATGACAGCGCGACTTCAAAGATAATACGCTGGTTTGACGTAAGTGCCGATGGGAAGACCCTTGGGCTTGTAACAGACAGTGGACATAACCTACAAGGGAGTCCGACCGATGAAAACGGTATCGGTAATGGAAAACTGGTTGTTCTTAACACAGCAGACGGAATGGAAAAGTGGCACGCGGATATTGAACCGCTGCGCGAGTATTTCGCACAGGTCACGTTTTGGCGTGGTGTGAGCATCTCCCCAGACGGCAAATTCATCAATGTAACAACAGACGACGGACGTGCGTTCATCTTTGATGTCAATGCGCCAGAACCGATATGGCAGGAAAACTTGACAACGCCTCTGGAGGTGAGTGGTATTCCCATCGTTGCGACTTCTGGCACGATCGGTGCAACGGACGCAGCGGCTCTCTTCGTTACTGGAGACACCTATATCCCATATCATCTCCGAAAAGGTGCACAACGACCTTCGGCAGCACATCCAAACGGGATGACCTTGTTTGCCTATTCGTGGTCTGGCGAAAAAATCTGGCAGTGGCAACTTGAGAATATGCCGCAAGGCTTGCGCATTGATGCGAAGGACCGTTATGCTGTGTTATCTGTTTCCAAGCGTACACAAGATCCGAACGAGAGTCTTCACGGTGTGTCGGTGTTCGATTTGACAGCAGACGGCAGCGGCTTATCGAAATATCTGTACACCTACCGTACAGAGGGACAACTGCCTTATGATACGCTTGCGATGAGTGCAGATGGCACGCTCATTGTTGTCGTTGAAATGCCGATAGCAATGCCAGATGAGACGGTGCGTGGAAAGAATCGGGTGCATGTATTGTATTGATTGCCCAAGAACAACCGAATCAAAGATGATGTCTTGACAAACCTAAACTTCCTCTGTATACTTATTATAGACTTTTCGATTTTACCAAATTAGGTGGATATCCTGATGTCGAATTTCACAGACGAAGAACTACTGCAAATCATTAGAACTGGGGAATCTGATGCTGTCGAATTTAAGGAGTCTTTGTCTGGCAGTGCCCCAGAAAGAATTAGAGAGGCGATCTGCGCCTTTGCCAATGATCTACCAGACCATAGAAAACCGGGACTTATTCTTGTAGGTGTGAAAGACGACATAACTCTCGGAACCACACCAATTACGGATGAATTGTTGCGTCAGTTAGCCGATATGAAAACAGACGGAAACATTGTGCCTCCACCGTCTCTGACGGTAGAAAAACGGAGGCTACAAGGTAAAGAAGTAGCAGTCGTTAAAGTGGAACCGAGCGACTCACCGCCCGTACGATGCAGAGGGGCGATTCATATCCGAACAGGGCCGCGTCGAGATACCGCTACAGCACAAGATGAGCGAATACTCAATGAAAAACGGCGATATTTAGAGCACCCGTTTGACCTCTATCCTGTCCTGTCAAGTCAGATTTCCGACCTTAACTTGGCTTTGTTTAGTTATGAATACCTACCGAAAGCGTTTTCTGCGGAAATATTGGATGCCAATGATCGGAGTTTGAATGAACAACTCGCAGCCACAAAGATGATCGCCGCTGCAGATGATCCGACAGCAACTGTGCTCGGCATCCTCACGCTTGGAAAGAACCCACAGGATTTCCTACCCGGGGCTTATGTGCAATTTCTCAGAGTTGATGGGAACGAACTCACGGATGATATTGTTGACAGTCTTGCAGTACGCGGGGCGATATCTGACCAGATCCGCCGTTTAGACGATAAACTGATAGCACATAACCGCATTGCAGTTGATATTATATCCGGTCCCATTGAAAAACGGACAGCACTGTATCCAATAGAAGCGGTGCAACAGATCACCCGAAATGCTATTATGCACCGGACTTACGAAGGCACGAATGCCCCGGTTCATGTGTATTGGTACAACGACCGGATTGAGGTTTTAAGTCCGGGCGGTGTATTTGGTAGTATAACGACTGAAAATTTTGGGAAGCCCGGGTTTGTTGACTATCGAAACCCTAATTTGGCGGAAGCGATGCGGACTTTTGAACTCGTACAACGTTTTGGTGTGGGCATACGAATAGCGAGAAGGTTGCTGGCAGAAGCGGGGCATCCAGAACCGAAATTTGAAATTAATAGCACACATGCATCGGCGATAATACACGCAAAATAATGGACAAATGCCGTGGGTTTTCCAGCAGCGGCGTAAAGGGAACAACAAATCTGTTGTTCCCCTTATCACAACTTTATAGCAGACACAAAAGGCGTTGAAGAGAACGAATCTACTTTGAGAGAGTCGAGATCGTCTGTTGCGCGACGGCGTTTTGCGTTGAGACAATCACGCTTTGCAACGCCTGAAAGTAATTCATCTCAGCCATCTTGATGGTATGTTTATCCTCGGTTGCGCGTGCGCGTTTGAGTGCTTCCCAATTCAACGCGAGCATCCGATTGGTTTTCTCTAAGATTCTCCAATTCGCGTTTGAAATCATTGTATCCTCCGAAAATACATTCACGCTATCGGCGGCATGTCGTTCCGCTCAAACAGCGCATTCAACGCTTGGCTCAGCAGCGCTTGAATACTCGTCTCCTTCTCCAATGCGAGCATTTTTAACTGCCGATGCACATCTTTATCGAAATGTCCCGAAATCATCTTCTTACCTTGACGAGATGGCGGCACCATCGCTGTCGGTCTCGGTGTCGTTTCCACATCAACTGATGCCTGCCGCATTTGCTCGGTACCGCTAAATGTCTCTGCGAGTGTGGGTTTATTTGGCATTAGACCTCCTCGCTTCACGCTTGTTTGATAGAATTACCATAGTCTTTATTTACGCCTCCGCACATGTAGACATGTAGACATGTAGACATGTGTGAGAGTATAAACGTTGGGTTTGCAGATCGGTTACAGATTCAAATGCGGAAAGTCTGGCTTCTTTTTTAAGTGACTATTACGCCAAAATATAGTATACTTATTTTACAATTTCTGATGCTGGTCAAAACAAGAAAATATGCCTCACGCTGACTTCTGGATGATGCCGTTGAAAGCCAAACCGATGCGACTTCAATTCTACACCAAACCGGATTGCCCACTCTGTGACGAGGCAAAGGCCGTTCTCCAGAACATCGGTGCGAAGGCATCGTTTATTACGGTGGAAGAAATCGACATTACGAAAGATCTAAGACTCTTCACGAAATATAAGTATCGGATTCCTGTGCTTGAGTTGGATGGGCAGCCGCTTTTTACGCATCACGTTACAGATTGGAAGTTGATGTGGCAGCTACGATGGCACCGGGCTCGGAGGCATTTCATTGGTAGGAGGGATTTGTAATCCCGAAACGGGTCAGAACCTGAGGAGATCACCATGGCATTTCCATCTCATGGCACAACGCACCGCTCCACAGTAACGGGTACACGCGGAATGGCGACAAGTGCGCATCCGCTCGCAAGTCTTGCTGGCGCACGTATGTTGCTCGCTGGCGGTAATGCGTTTGATGCGGCAGTCGCTGTCGCTTCAACGCTTAACGTCGTCGAACCTTATATGTCGGGTATTGCTGGCAACGGGTATAT
>JAPPDN010000369.1:0-4154 GCA_028824575.1 Candidatus Poribacteria bacterium
CAAGTTCTGCTTTAAACTCAGGGGTGAATCTTCTGCGTTTCGCCATTGGATACTCCTTTCAAATAGATTGTCATTGTAGCACAATCTTCCTTTAGGGAGTGGTCTAAAAAACCGTAGGCAGTACAGACCTCAGTTTAGGTAAAGCGGTGAGAGCGGAAAGGTCTGATATTGAGGTCTTCCAGGCGTCCAAGGTCTCTAAACTGGTTAATTCCGCAAGTGAAGATACGTCAGATAACGGATTGTCATTAATCGCTAACCAATCTAATTTTTTTAAACCTATGAGAGGGATAAATCCAATATCACATTACGCGAAATATCAAGCGATCTCATATTGAACAATCCAGCAAGCGGTGATAGATCGGCTATTGCGTTATCTTGTAAGTGCAATCTTTGTAGTTTGATCAAGTCTGCCAGAGGCGATAAATCCGATACTAAGTTGTCTCTAAGCTCTAATACCTCCAGATTTTTGGCAAATTCAAGACCCGTCAAATGTTGAATACTTGCGTTATTTCCATAAAGCCTTGTCAAAGTAGCCATCTCATTTTCTGTGATTGGAACCACTTCAGTTTCACCTGCTTCTGTTTCAATGATGGCATGCAGTGGGCCACTATCTTTACCAAGGGCCTTTTCGATGACAGCGCGGAGGTTAGAATCTGGAATGTCAACAGTTTGCGCTGATGCTCTCAATGGAATTAAAGAGATTACTGTGCAGAAAGTCAGTGTGTAAACAAATGCAGGGCGTATTTTAGAAGCCCATGTCGCGATAAATTGCAATTTGAATAATTTCATAATGTGAAACAGCGATTTTCCTATTATTATCGTAAAAGTTTTATGTTGAACTAACCGTAAATTCACATCAGATTAGACGGCGTATAAAGTTTGCTATACGTCAGCATAATCCGATTGTGGATAAATTCATATTTCTCAGGGCAACAGGAACGGAGTTTATCGGGATACACAAAATAGAATCCGATACTTTCTGCCATATCCTCATCTGGATTTTCTGTATAGGCGTATTCTGTTACAAACGCTGAGCGTTCTTGAGTCGTTGACCAACCGGATTCACTTGAATCTCGGAACCATCCCCCAAGTTTCGCCCAATCCAATTTAAGTTGGTCATTAAAAACATACCACCATAAAAAATGTGCCTTTTCGTGGGCGATTATCTTACGCGTATCATGACGATGATACGGATCGCGAAGAAAAATAGATTCAGCAAACGTTATATAACCGCGACTTATCATTGCAGAACTGATGCCTTTTTCTTCCGTATCGATTCTACGGACTATATACTTTAATTGGGGTGTTTTATGTAATGCTTGCGGGAATGCTTCAAGGACAGATATAATCAGCATCAGATCGTCATTTCCAAAATCCGAATACCCTTTTGGTGTGTTGTTTTTGGTACGCTGCGGTAATGCAGTATGAGAAGGGACATCTATACCATACCTGTTTTGCATTATTAATTCTATTACGGCTCTATTTGTCCCATTCTCTGTTATGTATTGAACGACAGCATAATGTAGGTCCTTGTCCGGCGACAAAACCTCTTCAGATCCCTCAACAGGAAAGATATTTCTACTCATCGTGACGAGTTTTAACTTATCTTTAGATTCAATCTCAATACCGTTTTCTACGTCTTCATCACTTATATGCCATCTGGAAAACTGTAGATTCAGACCTAACGGCATGGTTTCAAAGACCTTTAAAAGCGCAGCAGCATCTTTTGTCGTCCATGTAGCATCCAAATAAACGGAATATTTTTCCTCCAACGCCAAGTGAGAGGCGTATTTTTTTTCCCGCTGTGAAGTCGGATTTTTATTGACTGTTTGATAACCAGATATATAGCAACTGGGTTGTAGAATTATGATAGCAAGCAGAACGAAATTACTGATAGTTCGCATCGTCAATTATCCTTGGTACCACGTCGCAAACGGAAGGGATCACTTTTAACAATTTCAGTAATCAGGACGGAACTTCTGTAACCTTCGGCTTCGAGTTGCGCTACGATTTGGTCAACAGTGGGTCGGTCGTAATATTCCAAGCCTCTACCTAAAGCGTAGGTTAACATCTTCTCCGTCAGGCATCGCACAAATTCCGGTTTTCTGTCTTTAAGTATCTGCTTCAGGTCTGCTATACCGTCAAAAGTGGTGCCATCTGGAAGTACGGCAGTTGTATCAATTTCCGAGCCGCCATCTTTTTTCCGAAATGCACCGATAGCGTTATAGTTTTCGAGCGCGAATCCGATGGGGTCCATTTTCGCGTGACAGTTGGCACAAGCAGGGTCTTCTCGGTGCTGTTCGAGTAGTTCTCGCAAGGTTGTTGCCGAAGTCTCTGCCTTATCTTCTTCCAATTCCGGGACATCGGGGGGGGGCGGTGGCGGCGGTGTACCGAGTATCTGCTCCAAAACCCAACGTCCGCGTTTGACAGGCGAAGTACGCGTCGGGTTAGAAGTCACCGTCAGCACACTGGCATGGGTAAGTATACCGCCGCGTGAGGTGCCTTGCAATGCAACGCGCCGAAACCCACTGCCCTTAATCGCTTCACCACCGGGTACAGTTTTCTCCTGATACTTCCAGTTCCCATTGGTGTCAACAATACCGTAGTGGTTTGCCAATTCTTGGTTAAGGAAGGTATAATCTGCGTCAAGTAAGTCAAGGACGCTCTGATCCTCACGAAGGATGGATTCGAGAAAGAGTTCTGTCTCCTTTAGCATCGCGGCTAACAACCTACGACGGAAGTGCGGAAATCGTTCACGGTCAGGGGTAACTGTTGCCAACCGTTGAATTTGTAGCCACTGTGTGCCGAAGTCGCGTGCCATTTCTGTCGCTTTTGGGTCCGCCAACATCCGTTTAACTTCTGCTTCAAGATTCGCAGTCAACTGGTTTTGCGATGCGAGTTCAAAGAGTTCATCATCCGGCATACTCCGCCACAAGAAATAGGAGAGCCGTGAGGCAAGTTGGAATTCGTCAATCGCGTATGGCTCTGGACCTTGCGGACGGTCATCTAACTCCAACCGGAACAAGAACTTCGGTGAACAGAGGATAACCTTGATCGCTTGCTGGATTGCCGCTTCCCACTTCGTATCATCGGTTTGAACTGATGCCACGAATTGTACGAGTTGCTCCACTTCAGCTTCAGTCGGTGGACGACGATAGCCTCGGCGAAGCAGACGGATCAACACTTCACGCGTCTGCTCTATTTGCGGGATGTCCGGCGTACATGCCAAAATTTCGAGTTGGGTGTCGGGTCGAGTGTCCAACGGACCTTCCGCCCAGAGTGTCCGAATCTGTAGTTTCGCCGACGGTTCACCTTCTGTCGGTTTAACCATCGCAATTCCCGCGTTCTCGATGTTCGGGATCCCGGTGACAAGAAACTCAATCGTCTGATTTTTTTTCGGATCGCGGGAAGTAATCTCAAAGGTTTTTAGAATCTTAATCCCGTTATCCGCTGCTGGGTCCACGCCAACCAATCGTGCGAGTTCTTCTGGTGGAGAAACTTCCTCTAATGCCTCACCTTGAATAAATAGGGCGACTTCAACAGGGGTTTCATTATCGGTCTCAGCATAGAGTGTTGCCTTGTAGATGATTTCTTCATCAGGGAACATCTTGAAAAAGGTTGCACCTGTCGTAAAGGGACCAGATTTCCACGCCTCTGTAGCCGTTGGGTTGAGGAGTCGGAAACGTTGATCGGGGACATCATCGTGGCGTGGATTAAGGCGCGACCCTCTTTGGTAGCGTTTCGATGGCGGTGGCGGTTCCACTAAAATGACACGCGTCGCGATGGCTTCTGCCGCTTCAAGATAGCGTTCCATCAGAAGCGGCGACATTGTCAGTACATCACCGATATTATCAAATCCGTGTCCGACATCATCGGCGGGGAAGTTTTCGGTGGGATCGAAATCAACGCCGAGCAGGTCTCGAACGGTATTTTTGTATTCGACTTTATTGAGTCGTCGGACCGTTATTCGCCCTGGATCCGGTTTCGCCGTACGGTCTGCGTGTTCAAAAATCGCCTCAATATGCGCAACAAAGGCATCAGATGCTTCCATCGTTGGGTGATGCTCACTCTCTGCTGGTGGCATGTAGCCTGTCGTTACCATATCTAAGACCCGGTCCCAGACATCACGGTTTTCAATGAGCGACAGATCATCT
>JAPPDN010000369.1:4164-4892 GCA_028824575.1 Candidatus Poribacteria bacterium
ATCATCTGAAAATGCGTTGAGTGCAAGTTCGGCAGCAGGTTCATCGCCAGCGTGACAGCTAAAGCAGTATTTTTTCAAGAATGGGAGACCCTCTTGCGCAAAACCGGAAGGGGTCTCTTCACCCGGTTTGGCGGCGAAGGCAATGAGGATCAATATCAATGTTAGGCAGAGGTATTGTGGGATACGTGTGAACGAGAACATAGATAGACTCCCGCAAGATACAGAATAGGCTTTATTTGCTTACTTATGGGTAATTGCTTGTATCTGTTTATGGCTTGGTTACTGTATAGAGTAATAATACCACAACTTTTTACGTAAAGTCAAACGAAAAGTGAAGTATATCTTTGTAGGAGAGGGTGTTTTTGCTTGGGGTGTTTTTGCTTACAAGAAACACCCTATCAAAAACGGTATTTCTGCGTATTTCTTGTCGCTCGCGATCTGCCGACAGAAATAAAAACCTACCCGCAGAAAATCGCAATTAAGGAAGGGTGTTGGACATTTGTGCGGATATGAAAAACGGAAACCCAAACCAAGTTATACTCGATTCAGGTTTCCGATTTAGAAAATGTCCAATATTTGCGCTTATCGGACGTTTTTGAGGTGTCCCCATGTGGTCGTGAGCTTGGCTTTAGGGTCTACGGCGGTAAGATTAGCATCGCCGAAGTACTCAATTTCGCCAATTTGAAAGTACGCCCCAGCCGGGTTCGATGCGGTGTCAAAAGTAACAT
>JAPPDN010000169.1 GCA_028824575.1 Candidatus Poribacteria bacterium
CTTCTTCAACAAACCTCTGAACATCTTCAACGATATGTTGAATCACTTCCTCAGCGGTGCATTCGTTCCGGATTTGGGAAACCAATGCTTTCAAGCGATCAGTTCCGTACATTTCTTCGTCAGGGTTGAGGGCTTCAATCAGACCATCGGAATGGAAGATAAGCACATCGCCCTCAGCGAAATCAAAAGTGATAGATTCATATTGAACACGCTTCATACTACCGAGCGGTAGTTCACTACTTTCGATTTCAATGATTTCAGCACCTCTTTTGAGAATAGGGTAAGGTTGCCCACCATTGGCGTAGTCAACACGTTTTTCGGATTCATTCAGGATTGCTAAGTTGAGAGCGACAAAGCTGGGACCGTACATCCGGGGTGCTAACCCTGCATTAAGACCGGTGAGAATGACATCTGCCCCGGATTTGAACCTGGCAACTTCATGCAGCATCCCGTTCGTGAGCACGGCATTCATTGCGCCGCGTAATCCTTTTCCTGCGGCATCTGCGACTGCAATAGCGGTTTGCCCGTTTGCGACGGTCAAGTACTCGTAAAAATCACCTCCGACCTGCGTTGCGGGGACCGACATCCCGGCAATATCAAATTCTTTTGTGTCTGGCGATTCTGTAGGGAGTAGCCCCATTTGAATGTTTTGTGCCTCGTCCAACTCAGCACGGATCCGCTGTATTTCTGCCTCCTCCTTTTGCGACATTTCGTTGCGAAGCTGCACAGTGCGCCTTCGGGTGATGAACAAGCGACCGATAAGCGCGAGGACAATCGTCATGAACATGAGTGTCGGGAGATATGTTCGCCACTGAGCCCAGAAGGGTGGCGGGATACTAAAGTCGACCACGGCGGGTGGCTGTGTATAGGGCCAATCTTTTCGGAAAGCCTTGACGATGAAACTGTAGGTGCCCGCTTTGAGTCCGGTATATCGTATGCATAGAATACCGTTTTGGTTCTGAAATTCCTGATGAACGCCATCATTGTGCGTCGATTGTTGCGTTGCTAATCCGGATGCAGGAAACCATCTCGTAGATAGAACGCCGGAAACACTCGCAGGCAAAAGTGAAAACTCCTCCGCTGAGAGTTCTGTCCAACCAGGACTCTCTAACCCGATTATTTTAAATTGATAGGAGAGGTTTTCCCGGAGCGAACTGATACCGCGTACATAAAAGGTGATATGCTTGTTTCCACGTGCCGGTAGGGTAATATTGGATGAGAGTTCAGTGTAGGTCTTATCTGTCTGTAGGGCAGTCAGTGGATAAAAAGGGAGTCCACCGCGCGTCGGTGTATATTGTGTAACGCCACCTTCAGTTGCGAACCAAATATCTTTGTCAGCAGATTCATAAATTTTCGAGATGTTGTTATGTGCCAGACCGTCTTTTGTAGTGAGCGTATCAAAAGTCTCACCATCATATCGGACGATGCCACCGCCCTTTGTTGCGAACCATAGACTCCCGTGACTATCCTCTATCACATCCTGTATATTATCGACAAGAAATCTCTCTTTTCTCGGATTCTGAGCTGTACTCTTAGTTGTATACGTTATGAGTCTTTTCCCGTCATAGCGAACCGCTCCATGAGATGTAGCGAGCCAGAGATCGCCTCCATGAGAGATCAAGGACGCGTTTACTGAAGCCAGCTCAATATCATTCGTTGTGATTAACTCTTTGTCAAGATATGTCTTCAGAGCATCTGGAAAGAGGAAAGTGACTTTTCCATACAGTTCTTTCGGGTTCTGCCACACACCAAGCGGGGCAGCATTAGAATTTCGCTTGAGCACTGCTGGTTTATGTGGCTCGGAGACATTCCAACGTATCAACTTCCCTGTCACAGCGTTGTAAAACCATTTATCGCCTGATGGCATTTCCAACATTTTTGTTACTTTAATCAGGCGCGGAAGGGTGTCCGGCTGAATATTTATAGCAGTTGCGGGTCCAATTGTTTTTGGATAGGACTGCACTCTTCCGTTCTCATAAAGCACCCATAATTTGTCGTTAGCATCTGTATGCAAGGCATTTATAGGGGATTCAGCATGCTCGATTTCCAAATCTGTTTGGAAAGGAATTCTCTGGAAGCGGTTTGTAAACCATGATAACCCGGTCGCGTCTGCTTTGAAGATATGCCCGCCAAAAGCCATCCATCGGTGTTCTCCATCAATAACAAATAGATTAGGATTCCTATCAGAGAGTCTCCTGATGCGCCCGGGTCTGGGTTTAATAAAGACCGAAACCTGATCAAAGAGTTCGTTTCTGTACCGGAAGAACGTGTATTGCGTAACCTCTTCGCTGAATATCGGTTTGTTAACAAACCAGATATATCCATCAATTTCAAATACTTTTGCAATGTCTGCCCATAATGCAAAATTCGATTTCCCTCGAACGCTACTACCGATGCCGGTGCCATGATTCTGAATTGCGGGTATCGGGTTAAATACTGTCGCGCCGTTATCATGTCCAAACCACAAATCCCCGTTAATCGCCTCAAAAATGGTGTGAACTCGGTCAACACCGAGTCCGCCACTGACACGATAAGGCGTTAACTTAAGAGTCGCGTCGTATTGGTGTACCTCACCCCGCTCATCAGTAAACCACAAATTTCCCCATGCATCCTCAATTTTAAAGACCTCTTGCATATTGCTGGGGATTTGCAGTTGTGAACCATCCCACCACCTTGTGATGCGGCCATCACTAAACCAGAGCCGTCCTTTCGTGTCCGTCCGAAATGCGGCTTGCTTGAGAGATCTATACTGCTCAAGACTGCTTTGTCCTGAATGTAAAGGGAGCATCTGGTCAAAGGTTTCTCCATCAAACTTCAGGAGCAGGTTATAGCCTCCGAACCAAAGATTCCCAGAAGTATCTTCCGTTATCGCCTCAATAGCACCAGCGACATTAAGGGTATCGTAACGCGTAAACCCGATATTCGGTAGGATGCGCGGTGTTCTGGTCCCCGCTTTCTCATTTGCGTCTGCCCGATGCGCCTCACGAAAATTAAGGATTACCGCGCTTTTTTCGCGTGTGCCTTCACTACCGCCAAGCCAGAACGTTCCATCTTCGCTTTGAAAGATAACGTTTATTGTCAATGTTTCCGTTGATTGGTCTGGCACCTTACCTTCAATTGCGTTGCGATGTGCCTCCGGGCGTTTTTGGACACCTGAGGTGACGTACTTCGTTAGCCACCGATTTTCGCTAACCCACACGTCGCCCCAGTTGTCAACAATTAATAAGTTTCCTGTTCCGATCAGTTTGATGGAAATACCATCAAAACGACTGACGTGCCCCGTTTCTTCTGAATCATCTCGCGTAAGAAACCAGATGTGTCCCCACTTATCTTCAACAATTTGTCGCGTCCGTCCGAGCAATGCCCCGGCGTGAACACCAGATGCTGGCACCTCCTCCAAAGTGATCGGGGAAGCCATGTAGGGCAGAAAAGTTGTACCATCAAAACGACTAACCCCGCCCCTATCAGAACCGAACCAAAGCACCCCTCGGCTGTCCTGAAAAATAACTGGAACTATAGGCCCCACAAGACCGTCAGCAACTGTATAGGTTTCCAACCGCTCGAAAGCTAAAGAAGATTGAACAAAAATGATGAAGAAGCATAAAATTAAGATGAATACCAATTTTATCAAGCTATTCACTGCAAACCCCCTTTAAGTGTTCAAAAAAGCCACTTAGAATGCCTTTGTGAAAAAGACTGAATCCGAGAGATAGCCTTTGAATTAGTGCATTAAAATAAATAAGAAAAATCAGGAATAATTTCTTAGGACTTACGAACTGCTTCTTAAAGTCCTCCTGATAAAGGGCGGGGAATGCCATAAGGCATTCATACCCGGGGAAGCCCACACGGGCTTCATACCGTTGATTCTGATTCTTTAGGGGATTAAAAACATGGAAAATATCGCTTTTTTGCGTCCAAACGTCCGATATTTGCTCAGTTTGCGTAAGTCCTATTTTATTATCTTGAAAAAATAACAGACTTGAGAAATCAAGTCAAGAAAAATCGAACCCATTGACCTCTTAAACGAATTATGATACATTAATGATACAATGAAAACATCAACAGTATAGGTAAACGGACGAAGGGTAATTAAGCGTGCGAAAGGAGATAACCATGAAAACATATCGGATCGGAATTTTGGGATGTAGAGGACGCGGTAGCGCAGCGGCACGTGCATATCATGCCCATCCACGCACAGAGATCGTCGCGCTCTGCGATCTGATTGAAGAACGCCTGAATACCTTGGGCGAAGAAGTTAACGTCACAGCACGGTTCACCGATTTAGACGAGATGATCCAACAGACGCAACCCGACATTGTTGCGATCCCGACCGGCACGGAGTTCCATTACGATCTGTGTATGCGTGTGCTGGAACACGGGGTCAATATTGAGGTCGAAAAACCGATGTGCGTAGATCTCGTGCAAGCGGATGCTGTTATCGCTAAAGCGAAAGAGAAAGGCGTGCAGGTTGCGGTACATCATCAGGGGCGCGTTGGTGCGTCTATGCAGGCACTCGCGCGCGCTTTTGACGCAGGTAAAATCGGTGAACTGCGCTATATGTACGGCAGTGGGAAAGGCTATTACGGCGGCTATGGGTTGATGAACATCGGCACACACATGCTGAACAATATGCTGCACTTCGGGAAACGCTGTGAAAGCGTTGTCGCACATCTGACAACGGGTGCAAAACCGATCACACCTACAGATGTGGTGCCATCACCGAGTGGTATGGGAACAATCGCGGGTGAATATATCACAGCGACACTGCAGTATGAAGGCAATGTTACCGGCACGCTGCTCCAACACCGGTTTCATAAGATGGATACCGATGCGTATTCTATGGAACTCTATGGCACCGAAGGGAGACTCTTCTGGAAGAGCGGCGGCGCAT
>JAPPDN010000377.1 GCA_028824575.1 Candidatus Poribacteria bacterium
AAAAATGGTTCTTTGATCACCACGGCTTCATTATCCTCCGCAAAGTCGTTCCGCCTGAGGATATTGAACGGATGGTTGAATTTGGCAACCAGTGGCACGATACGTCTTTGGATGAGCTTCCCGCACCGCTCACCTCTACGTCCCGAACCGGTGATCATTCCCCGACAATTGCGCACTGGATCAATCATATCCAATACGGCGACCCAGTATTCCAACGGCTTGTCCTCAACCGAGAGATTATGCGTGTGATTATTGCCTTGACGCGCGGAACGCCTTGTCTCGTTGACTGCGCTTTAACCAAGAACTACAAAACCTCCGATGATATCCACTTCCATGCCTCCGGCCAAGATTACAGTATAGACGAATCTGGACCTCGGGCAGGTTTCCTCAACGCTGGCACCTCCTTGGTGGATGTCCCACCGGGGACAGGATTCGTCTGTCTGCCCGGAAGCCATAAGCGTAACTTTGAGCCACCCGATGATCTCTCTATTTATGACGGACCCCCAACAGTGATCAACGTCCCTGTCAACGCTGGCGACTGTGTCATCTTTACAGAAGCACTCTATCACGGCGGAAGACGTTGGACAGAATCCTATCCCCGATACACTATTTTTAACCGCTATATTGATAATGCATCACACAATTCCCTGCCCATTGAAAGCCATAAACATCTGATTTCACGTGAAGTCTACGAATTGGAGCAGCCTGCCATTCACGGACAACAGAAACAGGTTGTGAAGCGCATCTTAAAAGACTTGGGTGCAGGTTAATATTTTCTCACTATAGCAGTAGTAGCAAATCCCGAATCGGTACTTTTTACCTAAACCAGAATGTCCCATATTGTTCAGTACTTAATCAATTCTGTCCATTTTTGTTCAGATTTTCGTTTATTGGAGTAGCAAATCGGTGTATATTGCGGTTTCAGGGTTGGCATAGAAATTGCTCTTGATTGTGCAGTAAGCAGTAACGTCTTGATGCTGCTTAAAAATGTCCAAAGCGTCCGACCTGTTTTCAAAAATTCCTGAAAACAGATCTCTGTCTATCATATACGCGCGCTGCCAATAGGAGTATTCACAATGAAAAGCGTAACCGGTTTGTTGACATTCATGATAGTTAGCATTACATTGTCTTCACATGTTTACGGATTACCGTGTGTCACAGATGGTCTGGTGAGCTATTGGACCTTTGACAAGTCTAACATTTCTGGCAGAAAGGTAGAAGATGTTTGGGGGGATAACAACGCCATAATTAAGGGAAATCCGAAAGTTGTTACGGGTCAGATAGGCGAAGCATTGGAATTTGACGGTTCAGAGGATTACGTGAACCTAACAAACCTTGGTGATTTTGGCAGTCAGATGGGCTCATCAACCTTTGAAGCCTGGATTAAAGTGGGTCATAAGAACGATTGGATGGTCCTCTTTAAAGTTCGTGATAAAGACTGTATGCAATGGGAGTTTAATATCCATAGTGGTAGGAGACGGGCTAAAGATGAAGCCTCAATCAACCACCGCATTGCCTTCAAAGCTCCAGGCGAAAACGCATGCCAAGGTTTTGGCGTACGTGATCGACCCATCAAGATTTTGGATGGAAAATGGCATCATATCGTTTATACGAATGAAATTGTAAAAAAAGATATTGCAGCCATTGGGAAGACGTTTCGACAACATAATATTTATGTAGATGGGAAACCTATAAGTAGTTTAGAAAGCCCTTTGATGTTTACCGGAACCTTTATCCCTTTTGTAAAACCTGTCCACCTCGGTGCTGGAGACAACCAAAATTTTTTCAAGGGAAGTATCGATGAAGTCCGTATCTACAATCGCCCACTAACCGAGACAGAAGTAATCCAGAATTTTGAGTCCAGAACAGGTTTGAGTGTTGAACCCAATAGTCCGCTGCCTATCGCCTGGGGAACCATAAAAACAGCATTTTAGAGCTGTGGGTTCAGCATATCGTATTTATCAGTCCATTTTGCTATCCTATCTAAATTGGGTCTTTTCCTTAAATCTTGCGTTTTATGCAACCTTTCCACCGCTCACACCTCTCTTAACATTATGAGAGACAACCTGTTTTTAGAGGTGACGTATGAAAAATAACGATGCGCAATTGATTCAACGGACTTTGGCAGGCGACCAGTCCGCTTTTTCCACACTCGTGCGAAAATACCAAAAGCCGGTCCACACGCTCGTATGGCGGAAAATCGGGGACTTCCATATCGCTGAAGAAATCACGCAAGATATATTCCTCAAAGTTTACAAAAAGCTCCAGACGCTGAAAAATCCGAATAGGTTTGCGGGATGGCTTTACGTAATTGCAGCTCGCCGATGTTACGCTTGGTGCAAAAAGAAGCGGATTCCAATGAAATCGCTGGATGCGATGTCAACAGAGGAATTGGAGGAATTGGCTTGTGCGCAATACCAAGTTGAACAACAAAAAGAATTCGTGAGTGAAGGGAAACGCGAGGTCGTCAAACGTCTCCTTCAAAAGTTACCAGAGAGTGAACGCACCGTCGTCACGCTCCACTACCTCGGTGATATGACATGCGAAGATATTAGCAAGTTTCTGGGGGTATCACCGAACACGGTCAAGAGTCGGCTACACCGTGCCCGCAAGCGATTGAAGAAGGCAGAACATCTCATCCACGAAAATTTGGGCGGTTTCCAGTTTACCACGACTTTAACCGAAAATGTTTTGAAAGAAATCGTCCGTATCAAACCGGCACCACCATCAGGCAGTAAGCCGTGGATGCCGTGGGCGGTCGCCGCCTCAACGGCTGCCTTGGTAATACTACTAATGGGCAGCGGCACGCAATACCTACCTCGCTTTCAGCAACCTTATAGTTTCGACGCAACAGCGGAGATGACCGTTGAGCTCGTTGACGCGCCCGTTGTTAATGCTTCAAAGCAGAAACTGAGTCCGAGAAATCAGATCGGAAACACCGATACACCGGGCACGCATAACGGAAACGCCAAACGCGGAACGACAGCATTTCAAGTCATCGCAGATCGATCTGACCAACCTGAGAAACCTACCATAATCAAATCGCGATGGATGCCGATGGGCGGTCCAGAAGGCACTTCAGGCGGCAGAGCCGGTCTATTTGCGACATCCAAACGAGCCCTCTACGCTGTTGCAGCGAGAGGAATCTACCGCTTGACAGAAGACGAAAAGGCTTGGACGTTGATCTGTGAAAGTACCCCAACCCGTCAGTTCCAAACGCCGATGGCAGAGCGGAACGATATACTCTATATTTTGACCGATGATGAATTATTAACTTCAACCGATGCCGGTGAAACATGGGATACCGTCGGTCCTCGACCAGAAGGACGGGCTTTTGAATTGCTCGTCACGGATGAAATGTTTTACCTCGTTTTTGAAAAACATATCTTTCGGTCTGACGATGCCGGTAAAAGTTGGATACCGATGATGCAGGATTTGCACGCCTATATTATGAAAATGAATGGCAAACCTGACATCTCAATTTCAGACGCTGTTGCCCTTGACAACAAAATATTCGTCGGGACAAACCGAGGGCTTTATCGTGTTACCACAGATGATTGGGAGTTATTGCCGCTCTACGGTCCTCAATTTATTAATGCGTTGATAGCCACGGAGAGTAAACTCTATGTTGTAGCAGGTCCCGATTTTACAAAGCCTACAACGTTTGAAGATCAAGACTTAGATATGTCAGTTGAGATATTAGCGTTTCCGCCGAGAATTTTTCGTTCTACCGATCTGGGCAATACTTGGATTGATATTTCACCAATAGAGGGAAAAGGCGCAGGGGGTAGATTATGGATGGAGTTACCGCCAGCAGATGACGGTTTCCGACACCAAATGTTCAGTGGTATCCAATTAGCCGCAGTCGGTGAGAGGCTCGTAGTCATGGGGACACGCGTTTTACTACATTCCTCAGATAGCGGCGAAACGTGGACAGATATTGGAACTGATCGAAATTCGTTGAGTCAGAGTATTTTCCCGGTTGTCGCACTGGATGAAAGTAACTTTTATTCATCGGACATTTCCGGAATAGCCCGGTCAACGGATGCAGGTAGGTCGTGGCATCCCTTTTCTACTGGGATGGTAAATTCACACGTCCAAGGGCTGGTTACCCTTGAAAATGCGCTCTACGCACTCACCCCGGAAGGGATCGTCAAATCAATTGATCTCGGAGAATCTTGGACATTTGTTGAAATAGGTACTGGCAACAACATAAGGCAAAAAGGGCGACTCCGAAAAAAACAGGCAATTCCAGATATGCTGAGTCACGCGAAAATCATAGAAACTGATGGTCGCCTATATGTAAGCAACAGCACATCCAATAATATCTCCTTTTTGCATCTCTCTGCTCATATAGACGCGCTAACGCCTGTTCAAAAGGTCCCTATTTTTCCTCAAGATACATTGGAGGTTGAATGGCAAAAGAAATTTGAAAAGGCACCTTCCAAAATAAGCGAAATGAGCCGTCAACGACGGGCAGATATGCCCCGAATCATTGATGAGAGACTAACAAACGGTGGATTTACGATGACTGATGAAACCGTCTTCATGGAATTCCGGCGCAAACTCTTCAGATGGCGAAAAGGTGAAGCGGAATGGTTCAATACCGGTATTGTAGATGCCACCGAACGCGCCCCAGGGGCAGATACATCTAAAGGTCTCACCCTCGCGGCTTCGCAGAACGTCGTCTATGCCGGTAAACGAGACGGATCCCTATTTCAGTCGTTTGACAACGGAGAGAATTGGAAAGAGATTACCGCAGATTTACCCTTCCCTTTCGCATATTTTGAAGATATTGTATTCGCTGATGCTACGATTTATGTCGTAACAGATCAAGGGGTTATGAATTCGCAAGACGGCATCAATTGGCACACACTCACAGATACAG
>JAPPDN010000659.1 GCA_028824575.1 Candidatus Poribacteria bacterium
GCATATCGGGTCACCGTCAAGAAATAGAGGGCGATGAACATCGGAAGTGCGAAGAGTTGTCCAACTGCAATCGTGACAAATACTATTCCCAGCAACCAAAGCCAAAGCCGGAAAACCCGGCCCAATTCGCTCTTATTCGGAAAGATATCTTCGCCATTTGTGAGCGTTTGCCGAAATTGCCAAACGCCGAGTAGTAATGCCGTCAGGGACATGAAAACGGCGGGAACAAATGTGAGCATCGGTATGCGGCCCACGTCTGCGGCCCATGAGTAGGTGGGTGTCAATCCATAAATTGAAAACGCCAAAAGCAGCCCGACAACAGCAAGCGACATCGTGGGGTCTAACCGCGGGGATTCAATGGCAATCTGGCTACTTTCTGCTTTTTGAGTATTCCTGCGAATGCCTACGGCGACCGAAATTAAGCAAAGCACGGCAATAATCAGGCAAGCCGGTCGGCTGAGCCAAGACAGACCTTCATATGCGTGAGTAGTAATGAATAGGGCATTTTCCATGATCGGGCCTATTACAAACCCAAGAACCATTGGCGGCCGTGGAACGCCGCCCTTCTTCATCATATAGCCCACCACACCGAAGACCATCAGTACGATCCAGTCACCAATGTTGCTGCTTGAAGTCCATGCACCTAAAAAAATGAACAGCGTTACCAGCGGCACAAGCAAGCGGCTGCTCAAGAATGTGATCAGTGAGAGTTTCCCGGCGATTAGCAAAAGAAGCAGTGCGCCCACAAAATTGGCAATCGCCAGCGTCCACATCAGGGCGAAGGTGAAATCCAGTTTGACCGTAAGCATTTCCGGCCCAGGGGCAACACCCTGGATCATGAATGCGCCAAGAAGCACAGCCATTGATGGGCTACCTGGGATGCCGAAGGCGACAGTTGGTATTAGGGCTCCCCCTTTCATTGCATTATTCGCTGTTTCCGGAGCAATGACACCACGTACATCACCCTTTCCGAACGTTCCTTTGCTCTTTGAACTCTGTACCGCATGACCATATGCCATCCAATCAACGATGGTACCGCCGAGTCCCGGCATCAGTCCGAAATATGCTCCAATGGCCGTCGAACGCAGAACCAGCCACCAGTTGCGGCAAGCATCTCTGACACCGGTCATCAGCCCGCCTTTGACTTCCTCCCGCGGCACCTTCGAGATTGAACCACCTTGAACGGCGAGTTCAATCAGTTCCGGAATAGCGAACAATCCAAGCACAACTGGAATCAGAGGCAAGCCGTCAAGGAGGTATAGGGTGCCGAAAACGTAGCGTGGTAGAGCACCATTTTCTGCATACCCAACATATGAGAGTCCAAGCCCGGCGAGTGCAGCAATCAATCCTAGCAGAATTGAATTGCCTGAAAGCGTTCCCACAATCGTCATTCCGAATACACTTAGCATGAAAATTTCAGGCTGAGCAAAGTAGAGAATGAGTGGTTTCACCAATGGAATCGACAAACCAAGCACAACAGCGCCGAGAATTCCACCAACGGCTGAAACTGTAAATGCGGCCCCAAAAGCCCGAGAAGCTTCACCTTTCATTGCCATCGGATGGCCATCAAGAATAGTGGCCTGTGAGGCTGACGTGCCAGGTATACCGAACAGCACCGATGCGATTGTGTCACTCGTGGTGGTTACTGCGAACATGCCAAGCAGGAGAGCAAGCGCAGGTACGGGCTCCAACACAAAAGTGAAGGGCAACATGATCGAAAATCCAACAAGACCTGATAATCCCGGTATCATGCCTAGTAGGAGGCCAATCAAGACGCCAAAGAGCAAATACCCAATGGCGGGCCAGGCAGTCACCTGCACCAGCCCGCTCACCGCGGCGTCGAACATTTCATTACACTTTCATCAAGCTAGTGAAGTTCCCGGAGCGTTGCCGTGTCATCTTGGAGTCACTGCAGGAAGCAATTACTCAGCACTGATTAGATCGCTTACGAACGTCACTAATTCTGGTCTTAGATTGACGAGTTTCTGTATGTTTTCCTGAACCTTGGAAGCGTTTGTGAGAATTGGTGGTCCGCTGGTCATGGCCTCGTACTCAGCTATGAATTCCGGATCTGAAGAGAGCGAATCCCACGCCATACGCAAGGACGCAACCGCTTCGTCAGGAGTTCCCTTGGGAACAAAAGATCCCCATAGCATGGTGACCACCGAATTGTTAATCAACGTCAGAGCATCATACGGAATTCCTGATGGCGGTTCGCCGTTGAATTTCTCAAAGACTTCACTAAAAGTCGGGATACCAGCCAGCCGATCGTCCTTCACGTCATTGCCGTCGGAATCGACTACAGCATAGTACCAGAGTGGTATTGCCAAACCGGGCTCGATCAAGTTCGGCCCAAATAGATTTCGGATCGCAAGAATTGACCCACAGGAAAATTGAGCCTCGTCCTGTAGCATTGTAGCATTGACCTTGGAAGCGGATACGTAGCCTGGTACATAATTATACTCAACTCCCAAGAGGTCCAGTCCCAGCCGCATCCTGACATCGGTCGATGACGTATTCCTGTAACCGGCCAAATTAAAAGATCCTACCGTCTGGAGATCGTCCACTGTGCTGATGCCCGCGCCAGCATCTTTACGTATGACACACGTGGTGGGCAAACCAGTTCCTCCGAGCCAGACAAAATCAGAAAGTTTAAAGGATAACGCCTCGTCCGACAGCACCTGCTGCATTACTGGTAAAGCGAATATAGCCACCGTCAGCCCATCGGCATCAACAGTATTCCCCATATGATTCGTTGCGGTTATTCCGCCTGCTCCAGGCATATTCTTGACAATTATATTCGGGTTGCCGGCGATATGTTTTCCCATGTGCTTGGCAATCATCCGTGCCAAAATGTCGGTGGTACCGCCTGCCCCGTAATTTACCAGAACTGTTATTTGCTTATCTTCGTAGTATTGCGCCTCAGCGGTGGCGGTAAAGGACAATAACGACGCCACTGCTGCTATTGCCATACACATCTGTCTCAACATTAAATCGTCTCCGTTTCGAAAAAAAATTACTGGAAAAATTTTTACTTAAAATCAAATGCATGTCAACATTATTGCACTTGAAGCCCGCCGATTTCGAAATAACTGGAATTTTCCTTTAGCAGCCTGAGAAAGCAACGGTTTGTCGACACTGTAGAAACAATTATTCCGATCTACCGCAGCAGCATACCGGACTCACTTCGGCATCAATCGTAGCTTTTTTCATCTGCAGTCTACTACCCTTGCTGCAGAGTTGTGTGTTGCTAGCCATCTGCGGATTGCAAACTGGACACCGGAGACCGCTTTCAGCCTGTGGTAACGCAAGTTGTTTACAATGATGACGCCGTGCCGGGAAGATTGAATACGTCCCCTAACGAAAGTTTATATACCACGACCCATTGGTCAGCTTGACAGTGATATAGGATATAGCTGTCACACCGCTCAAGTTAACCGCGGCCGACCGCACCAACAATTCCGATTAGAAACAGTTGCAGCCGTTCAAAAATGCGCAATTTAAACAGCAATATTATGGGCACTGGTGAACAGTCTCTGCCGAAAGTGAAACTTGGATTTGACAATTACTGTTGGCATTGGACCAGAGTATCACTACCCTTTGACAGGACAAGAAATTGCCGTCTATGGCCTTGTATTTCCTTTTGAGCTTTCGACACGCACCGTGATGAGGTCGATATCATGGTACTGACGATGCTGAACTTCTGAGGCCAAGTGGCGAAGCAGATGCAACGATATATCCCGTTCAGCGGGCCGTGAATCCCTGACGTCGTCAAGGAGCGCAATTCGATCTTCAATATTGCCTTCGCTCGATCGGGCGATAAATTCAAGTACCGCATCGCCGCCTTCTACGTGGGCGGTGACTTTTAGGCTGCGGTTGTGAACTCGGTCATCCGTCTGATCTTCCAACAAAGTCAACAGCGTCTCCTCTACCACTGCATCCAGTCGCATGAGCATTTTTTGTGTAAATCCACTGTCATTGCCGAACGCTGCAGCAAACTTTCGCAGCTCAGGAAGGCAGGACACCTTGAGGTAGGTTTCCAGCGAACGGCGGCGACCACCTGTGAATTCCAACAAGATTGTCATAGTGATGGCCGTGATACCGCCCGCGGCCAATCCGTTGTTGAACAATCCCCCAGCAAAAAGGGGAAGTTTGTCTGGAAGCAACAGTCCAAACTGACAGCTGGCTCCGATCCAAAATGACAGCCCAGTAATCAGCATGCGGCTATAGTTCAAACCGCCGGACACGACTAACTGCATTCCTGTGACGAACAAAGTGGCCGTCATGATTATAAGATAGGCTGCGAGAACCGATGGCGGCAGCGCCAATACCAGTGCGGTAGCCTTTGGTACAAAGGCGAATGCCACGAGAGTTAATCCAAACGTCAGCCCAATGGAACGTGAAGCCACTTGTGTATTTCTGATCAAAGCGACCGTTGTCGATCGAGTGGAATTCATTATCGTACCACCGAGGCCAGATAGGAGGTTAGCCAAGGCATCGGCTGCTACTGCACCCTGCACGGCACGCAAGTCAGGGGCTCGAGTTTTATGCCAAGACACATCTTGTATGGCTAGTGCCGCGCTTATTGAACGGATCGAGCATGAAATGGAAACCAGCATAAAAGCGGGAAGCAACCCCCAGAAGGAAGGCCCGAGATCAACACCGATTTTTGGCCATGCAGTGGAGGGCAACCCCAACCAACCCGCCTGTGCAATCGTGTCCAGATCAATCAAACCATACACTCCTGCAAGCACACCACCGCTGCTTATCCCAATGATCGGTGCCCACGGTCGCAGCCGCGCATTTCCTCGCAGTGAAATCACGACAATTACTGCAGTAGTGACTAGTGCGCATATCAGTCCCTC
>JAPPDN010000965.1 GCA_028824575.1 Candidatus Poribacteria bacterium
CGTTATTCTCCGCAAGAGCGTAGCGGGGGATATGAGCGATTCCGAGTAATGCCTAGACAGGTTCGCCATCGGTTACAGGGGAGGGTGCGGCAGAATTACCTTCGCCACCACGGACATCTCGGTTGCCATGTCCGAGAGTGCGTTTCCAGAGTTCTTCACCATCGGTGGTAATACACATCAAAACAAGTGCGTCGCCTTCAGCCGAGGTCAGGAAAATCTTGTCTTCCCAAACAACGGGGGTAGAGGCGGCTTCACCGGGGAGTGGTAAACGCCACTTAATATTTTCGGTTTGACTCCACTGAATGGGTGCCTCTGTTTCTTTGCTGATCCCGTCGTTGTGCATCCCACGCCACTGTTGCCAATTGTCGGCAAAACCGTTAGCGGTTAGGATAAACGCCACAAGTAAGAACATTATCGTGCATCTCAAAACTTTCTTTTTCATAATGAACCTCCGCTTTTCAGTGAACCTTGTTACGATTCTGCGCCTATGGCAGGTTTTAACGTTTCTCGTCTGTCCATAAGCCGCGATCAGGTCCCTTCCACTGGTAAGGCACTATTTTCGACAAGTCGCCAACGCTATACTCCAGAAATTCACACGCCTCTTCTATAACATACCCTTCATTTGTGAAAACAGGGAACTCTAATTTAGCGAGCGCATCAAAAGGTTCAATTTCCAGCTGGACATCAAGCTTACCTTCCACCGTCTTGTAAAAAAAATCTGCAGAATGGCTTTCATGTTTCAGAATCATAACAGTGCCGGATTGTTGAACCTCTCCATTAGATGCGCAAACCTTCACGCCGACGAGAAGATTACTCGCCGGTGGGGGATCCGAGTGCACCTTAAACCATAAACCTTTGTGTGAACCCTCTGCAACGCCCTCATTTGGACCGAGTATTTGAAATGTGACCGTTGGAATGTCGCTCATTATTTACCTTCCTAAAAAATAGTCGTACCTATACGTCAATACCAAGAATAAGGACTGGAATATCAATGTCAGCAACGCCTCGCTGCTCTAAATCCCACACAAATTGCTCAAAATATGAGACACCGGTAGACATATCATCAGCAAAAGATTTCACAGGGACAATCTCAATTCCTGCGTCAATATAGCCTAAATTGCGAAAAATAGTCATTTTGGCACACACGTTGTAGACCATAAATGCATACTTTCCAAACTGGACCTCTATCCCAAGGCGTTCTTTTAGAAAGTCTATTTCTCGGTATGCAGGACGCATTTGTTTCGGTGAATATCCAGGGCGGTAGTAGTCTGTCGAATAGTGGCATGTTATACGTTTTTTCTCCCATCCTTTGGATCCAAAACTTTGAGCGAAAGCGCGATTAAGGTTAGCTGGGCTATACAACATTTTGCCCGGCATTGTGATTTCTTTACTTTCTTTAATTTTGTGGTGTGCAGCATCAACAGAAGTAATAATATCTTCAATCTCTTGTAACAAGTAAGGGTGCGTCCGTCGAATGGAATACCCATCATTGAATGAATACTCTGCAGCAATAATCATGATTGTCCTATCTCCACCATTTATTTCCATTCTAAAGGCAGTTGTGCAATACGTTCTTTTCCTGTTGGCTTGTGAATGGGTTTTCCTAAGGGGCGGAGTGGCAATTTTCCGTGTGCGAATCTCTGTATTCTCTCACGGGTAATAGTTACATACTGTAAATCTTGTTCAGCAGCAATCGCTTTTCGATTATGCTGTAAGGCACCGATGATCGTTGATCCAACACCACCATAAGGGTCTAAAACAACCCCTTCGGGATCCGTGAGTGCTAAGACACATCGCTGGACTAATTCAACAGGGAATTGACACGGATGCTCGGTTTTCTCTGGATGGTTCGCTTTCACATTCGGAATATCCCAAACTTCATCTTCCCAGTCCTGTTTGACGATATCCCAAATATCAGAAGGGTTCTTGCCAAGTGGGTTTCCTGAAAGCTGACCTTTTTTCGGGCCTTTGAAATGTCGCTTGCCGGGGTATTTTGCTGGAATTCGCACTGGATCGAGATTGAAAACATATTCATCACCTTTCGTAAACCACAAAATAGTTTCATATCTACCTGAAAACCGCTTTGTGCAGTGCAAGCCGTGATTAAACCGCCAGATAATCCGATTCCGCAATTTTAAGTCAAAGCGTTTGAAAATTTCATAAAAGTAAATATCAAGCGGAAATACTTCACCCTTTTGGACGTAATTTCCGACTTGCCAACAGAGACTGCCAGTACCAGCGATCACCCGAATCAACTCCGCAATTACAGGCTCCATATCTTTTAGATACGACGCTAAGGACGTTTTTTTCTCGTATTTTTTGCCTATGTTGTATGGCGGAGACGTGATGACCAAATCTACCGAATTTGACGGAATATCCTTTAGTAGGTCGCTACAACCTCCATCAAAGAGAACAACATCCACGTTAGGATTATAGGTATCTGAAACTGTAATCTGACGTGGTTCATTGAAAATATCCGTCGTAAAGTCAACTGCCTCACTGCGAGAATCTTGGGATCCCATGCAAATCTCCTAAAGATATATCAATCGATAAAAGTTACCCACAACAAAGTAGCCTTACCTATATCCTACAAACTTCTGCAACTTTTGTCCACCACTATAAAATACAAAGCAAAGGAATTTCCATATTTTGATAGGGACATTAATCCTGATCTGGCTGTTGATAATACTGTCCAAGTACCTCATTCGCGAGGCTTCTGCCATCTTCAATGACGCGTGCTGCGAAATCAAGTGTAACTTGTTCAATGTCGTTCTCTTGCGCTCGCTGTTCAATCCGCGTTTGCGTGATATTTCGCATAAATCCAGCAGGGACTAAATTCAAACGTTCGATTGCCTCTTCCGTCCATTTCACCGGACTTTCAAAACCTGGAACGACTTCAGCACTTTGGGAGTCGGAAGTCTGTGCTTGCAAGGTTCTGAGTTCAGGTGCATCCTCACGGACTGCTGCTGCTTCCCCCATGCTGTCGTTGATAATCTCTGTTGCGAAGGCATTGGTGATAGTGCCAATTTTTTGGGCGCGTGCGGATTTTTCGATGCGTGCTTTGACATTTCGACGCATATAGCCGCGTGGCACGCCACGCAGTGCCTTTTTCGCCTGTTCTGACCATTGGAGTCGTACGCCATCAAAAGTTTCTTCCTCGGCGGCACCACCTTCGTCTACGGCCACGTTCTCCAGAGAAGTTTTGTCCACCATTTGAAAACGTTCCGGCGGTGAACTACAGACAGGACATTGGACAGGCTGCTGGTTATGTGCGGCGTAGCCACATTCGCCACAGATATATGTCTGTACTGCGTCTGACTCTAAGACCTTCTGTTCGGCGATCTCTTTTGCGACGCGCGTGAGTTTTTCAGAGGCGCGTTGTGGCATAATCGCTTCCATCGCCATATCAATGACACTCTCGGTAATAACAGAATGACCGCGTTCAATGGCAAACCGATGTACGGCTGTCTTGGCGATGCCGCGCACCAAAGGTGGGGCTTTCTCCATTCTATCTAACGCCTCCTGCGTCCAGACGAGGGTCTCTTCTGCTTTCACATCTATCTGTGGGAAATAACGTTGGCTTGATAAAAGGACATTGCAAGGGGCAAGACGTAACAGATTCTCGGCAGTGCTTCCGATGTCCATCTCCTGTTCACTGTGGACACCGATTCTGCCTAAGACGAGGAGCCATGGATTCGTTTTTCGGGCATATTGTAGAATTTTTTCGTAGGCTTTTCCATCGAGCAAGGTAATTTTTAGGGCGTAGTCGTGTTCCTCTTTTGCAATAGAGCGTGCAACCTCAAGGTGGGACTGATAAATTTTCGCTAATCCGGTATCAATAACTTCCTCGTGGAGTTGTTCTTGCTCTTTAAATCTGAAAGTTCTTGCGGCGCGTTCTGTTAGCACATTCACGACGGAATTAAAAACAATATAGTGTAGATAAGGGTCATAGACACCAACGGCTTCAACCTGTTTGTTGAACTTATGTCCGAGTTGTATTGCGGTTTTCAAACCTGAGAAAGACTCTGGACTTCCATCAATTCCGACGAGGATATTTCCATCATGTGCTTCAATGGGTTCAAGGTCTCGGACAACGAGCGTATCGGTAGTAATCCGACGGACGACGCGTTCGCAAACACCGCCGATAAGGCTATCTTTGACTGCGCCCATACCGAGTGCACCCATAATAACGAGATCGTAATCGCTTTCCTGAATGTCTTCAACGAGTTTTATAAAGTGTTTGCCTTCCGGCATTTTGGGTTCAAAGGGGATGTCAAATTCGGTGCACTTCTGTTTCATCACCTCAAGATAAGAATCGGAAATCAGTTGCAGCCCCATCGTAATGAGCGTATCGTGGATGCGGCGTTGTTTTTCAAGCTCGACCTCATCCTGATATTCCTCTGGCAGGGTGTATTCCATCTGCTTGAAGCGGACATCGTGCATCTTTGCGGCGTAAACGTGTGAACCCACTAACTGCGAACCGAATTTCTTTGCGAATTCAACCGCCAAAGCGATACTTGCGTCGGAGTAGTCCGAATTGTCAACTGGCACGTAAATCTTCTTAATCATTTTTTTAATTTTCCTTGCGGATTTTTAATTTTCCTTGCGGTAGAACAGCGTAAGTTTCGTATTTCACGCGCCTTCCTCAAGAGCCGCCCTTCACTACGTTACGGGCTACGGTTTCGGATTTTTAATTTTCCTTGCGGAGAAACAACGTGCGTTTCGACTTTTAGGTGCGTTGCTTATATCTAAAGAAATACCCAAGCAATACGCAGAAACACCCTATCAAATACCCCAAGCAAAACACCTCTCCAAATGTAAAGCAAAGACAAATTATGCCATTTAAGGCATAATTTCATTA
>JAPPDN010000698.1 GCA_028824575.1 Candidatus Poribacteria bacterium
GATTAATCATGAAAAAGCGCACGGTTTTCTCCTTCCAAAGTGAAAGTGTCATCCAGTTTGTGCGTAACAACTCGCCTGAAATTTAACCTCCATTGATTGTAGTGACGTAACTTAGATTTCAAAAGGTTGCATTATTTAAAAAAATCCTTGAGATTAGACAATCAATGACCAAATTCCCCCTGATAAGGGGGGTGTTTTTGCTGGGGTGTTTCTTCTACGGGGGTTTGTGTTTGCAGAAGATGTCCAAGTAATTCTAAAATTCACCAAAGATCGCAATTTTCTTTTATATATCTTAAAATATATGCTATACTTTGTATACAAACTTTTGGCGTGGCTTGCAAGTTGCCAAAACTTGCAATACAAAAGTTAGCACCACGATACGTTTAATTCGGAGGCATGAAATGGCACACCATATAACAGACGAACAGTGGGAACATTTTGAGGAAAACGGTTATGTGCGCATTGGACAAGTCGCAACGGACACCGAACTCGCACAAATACAACAGCGGATGGATGACATCATGCTCGGCAAAGCACCCTTGGATTACGACCAGATCATGATGCAGCTTGACCGAGAACCCGGAAAAAACGTACCCGGACCGCAGTCTAAAGGACACAAAGGGGCAACACTCCTATATCGGAAGATTCAGAACCTTGAACTCGATCCGATTTTTTTGGCGTATCTCCAGAAACCAGTTTTCCAAGAGATCTGCGCGAAAATCTACGGAGAGGGCACCGCTGTCGCCTGTTTCCGGGCAATGTTTATGAATAAACCCGCACATGAAGGCACGCAGCTCACGTGGCATCAAGACAGGTGGCAGGATCTCGACCGCGATCCACAGATTACGATTTATACCGCCTTGGACCCAGCAATGATTGAGAACGGTTGTGTACATATCATTCCGAAGTCGCATAGCAGACTCATCAACCCTGAAAATGGATCCGGTTTTCTCACACAGGAACACATCGACGACATCGTCGCGAAGGCGACCCCGCTACCGATGGAATTGAAGGCGGGAGAAGTCGTTCTACTCCATAATTGGATGCTGCACAGTTCCGGTACAAACGATACGGATATTCCGCGACGCGCCTTTAGTGTCTGCTACATGCATGGTGACACGAAGTCACATAACGGACATATCTTTACGCGGGTGTTCGGCAATGGCGCGATTCGTGTCGCCGATTTATCGAAGTTTCAGCATGAAAGCCCACTCGTTTATTAGTGGTCCCAGACATCGTAGGTTGGGTTGAACGGATGCCACCAAAAACCTGAAAAGCAACTGAAAACTGATAACTGAAAACTGACAACTACTAAACAAGGAGAAAAATATGGCGAAGATTCGACTTGCCATGATTGGGTGTGGTGGAAACTCCTCCGGCCACGCCAGACGTATGAATGCGAACCCCGACGTACAAATCGTCGGCACCTGTGATGTAAGTACAGACATCGCCAAGGGCTACATTGATCGGAATCTGTCCGATCTCAGCCCACGTCCGGGTGCCTATGACGACATCGGCAAAATGCTCAAGGAGACAACACCGGACGCCGTGGTGATCTCTACACCGCACACACTCCATTTTGAGCAGGGCATGCAGGCACTTGAAGCCGGGTGCCACGTGTTAATGGAAAAACCGATGGTTACGTCTTCTAAGGATGCGTATACCCTCGCTGAGAAGGTGGAAGAAACCGGACTCACGCTTACCATCGGTTACAATACGCCCTGCTCACCGAACTTCTACTATACACGAGAGGTCGTCCGAAGCGGAGAACTCGGTAAGTTGGAATTGGTAATCGGGTATATTACACAGGGTTGGAAAGGCGGTACAACCGGAACGTGGCGGCAGAATCCGAAACTCTCCGGTGGTGGACAGGCTTATGACAGCGGGGCGCACCTCCTAAATAGCCTCTGCTGGGCAGTCGAATCGAAAGTCGCTGAAGTCTATGCTTATACCGATAATCAGGACCGTGATGTAGACATCAACTCTTCGATTAACGTCAAATTTGAAAACGGTGTCCTTGCTGCAATGGCGGTCAGTGGTAATTGTCCAAGTCCGGGCGGCACGCACATGGCGTTAGTCTTTGAGAACGGTCGGATTGAAGTTGACGGTTGGGGCGGCGGTTGGATTCGCGTCTGGAAAGGTGGCGAAGCGTTAGATCCACCACCAATTACAGATGACATGTCCGCTGGCTCACCTGACGACAACTTCATTGATACGCTCATGGGCAGAGCAGAACCCCGGACAAATCCGATGAACGGGATTATCCAATCCGAATTGATGGATCTCATCTATGAATCCGCAGAGACGGGAGTCCCGGCGCGTCCTGAACGCTAAAACAATAAGCGCGGTTTTGCGGCGTACTCGCCCAAATGCGATCTGCATTTATAACCGCGCTTACCACACGGATTAAAAGGGAGAAATTAAAATGGAATTTACTGTTAATTTAACAACAGAACAAATTATTGATTTTATCCAGCAGATTCCGCCTGAAGAAAAAATTGTGGTACTCACTACACTGGCAGAACAGGCGCACGCCGAACATACTGAACAGATAAAGTATGGCGAAGCAAAGGTCCGTAAAGTATGTGCAGCACGCGGGTTAGATTGGGACGCTATGACCGAAGAAGAACGAATAGATTTTATTGACGATCTCGTTCATGAGGACAGGGAATGCAACCGATAGTCGTTTATGATACAAACATTTTGATATCCGGTATGGTATGGGGTGGAACTCCTTATGATTGCATCAAACTCGCAATGACAGATAGTGTTGAAGGCTTAACCTGCGCTGAAATAATTGCGGAATTCGATGAAAAGTTAACCACTAAACTCGAATATTCGCAGTTTAGGACCTCAAAAATCGTTACGAGACTCCTTGGCTTCCTTAAAATGGTTAAAATTACAAATAAATTTGAAAGGATTACCAAAGACCCCGATGACGATAAAGTTATAGAATGCGCCATTGTCGGTGGGGCAACTCATATTGTTACTGGCGATAAGAAACACTTGCTACCACTGCAGAACTACCAAGGCATTCACATTGTAACTGCAGTTGATTTCCTTGGACAGTTTCGATAAATAGGAAAATGCCTCTTAAGGCAGTGCTCCCAACGTCGCACCTTCAGGACGCGGTGCTACTGGTCGGATCGGCATCTTCTCGTAAGAGCGATACGCGAGTTTCGCTAAATGCGGGGTCTCAACACGAACATATCCGTCTGCTCGCGAGTGCATCAGCGCATCAAGGATACCCGTCACAAGCAGCGTCCGTTCCACCGGATACTGCGGCACCCCCGTCACGAACATCTCCTCGATATTGAGACTCAAATAACTGAAATGGGAATGTGGGGGTCCATTCTGTAAGTAAACCTCTGTGGCATAATCCGTATCACCCGCTTTTGCGGCATAAGCGAAATCAGAGACATAGCCGTTCAGCATCAGTACCGCAGAACGAAATCCATCACTATGCTCAAGTAGAAACGCCGTTGGATTGGGGCAACCTTCTATAAACGTGCTATCTGGACGATTTTCGATCTGCGCGCACGCCGCTTCCGCTAATCCCAAAGACCATTTTTCTGCTTCGCCCGCTTCCCAGACCGCTTCACCTTCCAAGCACTGTATCGCCACAACCCCGGACTCGCCACCCTCTCGGCGTTCAATCATACATTGTAACGTCTCAAGCGCATGAAAACCGTAGGACTCCACACCACCATAACCGATGCCGACAGCCGATTCCAATGCTATATCAAGCGGATGCTCTAAGAACGGTTTCCGCCAACCGAGCGGTAGCGAAGACCCCGCCATGAACGGCACATCAAGTGCTTTTGCTCTCTCATACATCCAAATCGCATCGTCCCAATTGTATGCGAGATGTTTATCACAAAAAACAGGCACCGACTTCCCACTCGACGCAAAGACCCCACAAATCTGTTCAAACATATACCGACGCGGATACATGTGCTGTTCAAACTCGTTATACGGATAATCGCCGTGTTCACCAATCAATATCACGCCATCAACCGCCAGTGCGTTCCCGCCGAGCGTTAATGCCTGCCGGATACTCGGATAGATAGGGACATTATGTTCAGCAGCCAAGCCGACCCCAATATCTCGTTCATCAACCTGATCGAGATAGATGGATACCAATTCAACGCGCGGCATCTGCAGTCCGGTATCCGTCGGAAAACCTTTCATGTATTTCGTGGCGATTACGTCTGCATGCGAGTGCTGAAAATAAGTCGTAATAATCGCAGCAATTTTCTTACTATCAGCCATCTTCTTCCCTCCCGTAGGAGCGAGCTGTGCTCGCGATCCATCCTTTGTACCTTTGTAGGAGCGAGCTGCGCTCGCGATCCGTTCGTGTCCCTTGTAGGAGCGAGTGTTTTTGCTTGGGTGTTTCTTGTCGCTCGCGATCCATCCTTTGTAGGAGCGAGCTGCACTCGCGATCCGCTATCTAACGATTTCGGTTCCTATGCCACCCTCTGTAAAAACTTCAAGCAGCAGCGAATGCGGAATCCTACCATCAATAATATGTGTTTTATAAACACCCCCGATGAGTGCTGTTGTACACGCCTCTACCTTCGGTAGCATACCGCCCGCGATGCAACCCTCTTTAATAAATTCGTCCACCTCTCTCATACGGATCGTTGGCATTAACGATGCTTCATCCGAGAGGTCTCGAAGAATGCCGCGCGTGTCTGTGAGCATAATGAGTTTCTCTGCTTGAAACGCGGATGCAATCTCGCCTGCCATTGTATCGGCGTTAATGTTATAAGTTTGCCCATCAACACCGACACCAATCGGTGTGATAACAGGAATATAACCTGACCGATCAAGCGCAGAAACCGAC
>JAPPDN010000189.1 GCA_028824575.1 Candidatus Poribacteria bacterium
GTTATCGTAAAGCGTGCATACTGTTTCCTGATGTGTAACAAAAATATCTATATCCCCGTCGTCATCAAAATCAGCAGATAGTATTTCGGCAGGCATCTGTTGTGCTTCAACGGTTTTTACAAAAGCCTGTTTGCTAACATCGGTGAACGTCTCATTACCGTTATTCTGATGCATTGTGATACTGGTTTGCCCTGAAAAGATATCCAGATCACCATCGTGATCAAAATCAATAGGGAGTAGGACACCAATTAAGTCTTCTGCCTGTTTATGTTGGACCATGGGAGTTACTACCCATTTGCCGTCACCGTCTATTCGGAGGCGTGTTATCCCGTTGAAAGTTTGCAATAAAAAATCTTGTGTGCCATCTTTACCAATATCTGCGTAAGCGACGGTGTTTGGATTTAAAGAAGTCTGTTCCACTACTTCTTGAAATTGTTGGATAGGTGAAAAATGTCCACCGGTATTCCGATAGAGTGTTCCGGTCGGTGTTGTATACAGATCAAGGTTGCCATCACTATCATAATCAATCAGCGAAATACTTCCGACACTCGTATGTAAACTTCCCACATCAGTCAGTCCAAGTGCTTCGGTGACATCCACAAATTCCACCACAATCGGTGGACTCTGTTTAGCGACGATTCGCTCTCTAAATCCTGGACTGAACGTTTCTATCGGATGCCCAAGGATGTCGGTTACTAATTCACCGATCCCTTGCTGGTAGCGCGGACTTGCTCGGTGCAAGTTCTCAAAAATTCGGATATTACGCGTCGCGAGTTTTAGGTCCTTTTGTTCTATCGCTTCTATCCCTTGTGTGAGGTATGCGAGTTTTTCTGCATCAGTATCGCCTAAAAGGAGCATCAATTCCTGACAGAGATCTCCAGCGGCTTCGAGTTGCTCTTGTGCTAATAATCCGAGTGTCAACTTCATCAGCACAACGATATTCACAGGCGATCGATAATGAAGTGCTTGTAGATGTCGAACTGCTTCCTGTTGCGCTTCAGGATCGTTTCGTTGTCCAATATAATGGCGGACGAGTTTGTAGCGAAACTCCAATTCATCGGGTGCTAACCGTACGGCTTCCTTCATCGCCTCCACTGCTAAATCGCTTTTCTGCTGCAGCTGATAGACTTCGGATAAGATGAAGTGTAACTGGCTATCCATCGGTGAAACAGCGATGCCACGCTTTACCGATGCTTCGGCGGCATCTGCCTGCTGTAAGCGTAGATGTGCAACAGCGAGGTTACCATAGCCGATTGCTTCGTCAGGCAGCAGTTCGATAAGTGCGGTAAACGCTTCGACTGCCTTTGAAGGCTGCGATTCTTCGAGATATGCCAACCCTAAATTTTGGTGTCGGATCGCTGCTTCAATGATCTGGGCACTGTTCGTCTCTTGCGTCCATCCTATTGAGGTAGCAAAACACCATACCAACAGCAGGATATACTTCAAACACTTTTCTATACTTGGAGACAGAAATCTCAACATCATGCATTTTCCTCTTTCTGAATATCTTCTGCGGTTTCCACGATTGCCTGTTGTATGGTCCGCCGTCTTAGTGCGAGTGAATCTTCAAGTTGTTTAAGGTGAAGCAGCCACGACTCCTTAGAATCGCCTTCTTCCGTGCCGAACCCGTCCGTTATAGAGAGCCGAATATATTTCAACCGTTCCGTCTGTAGAACCTTCATCTGCGCGTCATAGTCTTCAACGCCGGATTCTAAGAGCGTAATCAGTTCACGTATTTTTTCCAATGTGTGTCTCCTTTTAGGTCGCGCTTTGCGTGATTGGTATATCAAGGCGAGATACAAAAATAGTTTATCTTATTTTATGTTTGGAATCAAATGAAAATTGATTAGTTTTCGGTTATCGGTCATCGGTTTTCAGAGGATATGAACACTTAACAACCTTAGTTGTAATGATTTGACATTTGTGATAACATGTACAATATCAGGCACGCAGCATTCATGGAGGAAGCGATTCAATGCCGAAAAAACCAATTGACCATTATGAACATCCAGACAAACGCACGAACAACCCAACACAAGAATTGAGCGGGTTTGCCGAAGATGAGGAAAACGCACCCACCCGTTACCCGCGCGACGTAGCACTTGATCCGCAACTCGTCTGGAAGGGCAAAGACCAGCAGAACGATACCGACCTTGAAGTTCAAGCCATTCCTATCTACACGCAAGAACACATCCAACCGCAAGCGATTATCGAAAACCTTCGCGCCCAAAAGCGAAAGGAATCGGACCAACCTGAAATGCTTTTTGAAGGGTTCAATGACTTGGATTTCAGCCAACGAATTGAGTTCTACCAACACGAGCAAAATTGGCACAACCGCTTTATCTCAGGCGATTCGCTTGCAGTGATGAACTCCCTTGCTGAAAAAGAACATCTCAAAGGCGCGGTGCAGATGATCTATTTAGATCCACCTTACGGAATTAAGTTCAGCAGCAATTGGCAGGTCAGCACCCGAAGACGCGATGTCAGTGATACCAAAGCAGAAGACGTTACGCCACAACCGGAACAGGTAAAAGCATTTCGGGATACATGGGAACTCGGTATCCACTCCTACCTTACTTACCTACGCGACCGCTTAACCGTTGCGCGTGAATTGCTGACAGAGAGCGGCAGCATCTTCATTCAGATTAGCGATGAGAACGTCCATCGCGTTCGATGCCTACTAGACGAAGTTTTTGGTAGTGAAAACTTTGTTGGGGAAATTATTTTTAAAACTCGTAGTACATCCACGAGCAAATATCTATCAAGTCTGAATGATTTCATAGTTTGGTACGCAAAAGATCGTGAGCAATTGAAATTTCATCCTTTATTTATTAAAAAAGAGCTCACTTCGAGGTTTGCCACAGCAGAGCTACCTAATGGCAAAATAGTCTCTGCTTTTTCTCGTGGAAACCCAATCACTGATCTTCCGGAAGGAACTAATTTTTTCTCCAGTAGTAGTTTAGCTTCTACCTCTGGAGGTCAAACTGCTATCTTGCCTTTTATATTTCACAATAAGGAATATAAACCAGCCGTCGGGCGAGGCTGGCGATGCAGTTCTAATGGGTTATCACGATTGGCAAAAGCGGACAGGATAATTTCAACCGATGCCACTATACGTTATAAATTTTACTTTTCCGACTTTCCGTACATGGAGCTAGGAAATCTGTGGACTGACCAGCTTTCCGCTCAAGATAAAAGTTATATTGTTCAAACAAATGAAACTGTTCTTCAACGTTGCATGTTGATGACAACAGACCCTGGCGATCTGGTCTTGGATCCGACGTGTGGCAGTGGCACCACCGCCTATGTTGCAGAGCAGTGGGGTAGGCGTTGGATAACTGTAGATACTTCGCGCGTCGCGCTGGCGTTAGCGCGGACCCGTCTCATGTCCGCTCAATATCCTTACTATCGGCTTGAAGATGCAAACGACATCAAACAAGGGTTCGCCTATAAAACAGCACCGCATGTCAGCCTCTCAGATATTGCGAATAACACAGAGATTGACGATATCCATACGGAGTATGCGAAGAAACTGGATCCCCTTCGTGCCGAAATGAACTGTCTTATCGGTCAAAATTGGGAAGAATGGGAAACGCCAACCGAAACCGACCCTAAATGGGACACTGAATTCCAAGAACTCCATCGCGAATGGTTATCTCTTAAGCGCGAACGGCAACGTGAGATGGATGCCTCTACTGACCGATGTGCCAAAAATGAAGTCCTTTACGATGAGCCACACCAAGACGGAAAGCGGGTTCGTGTCACGGGCCCCTTTACTGTGGAGAGTTTATCACCACACCTTGTCCTTGATCCTTCGGAAAATGTGGATGCCGCACCGACATCTGTCTCCTCCGAGACTTCGCAAGATTATCACCAGCATATCCTTGAACATCTCAAAACCGGAGGCGTGCAAAATCGCCTTAAGGATCAACGTATCACCTTCGACTGTCTAGAAGAGCACCCCGGTGAATGGTTGCATGCGGAGGCGGTGCATACAGGGACGAATGGTAACCCACAGAGCACTGCTATTAGCATCGGTCCGCAATATGACACAGTGGGTCGTCAGTGGATAGAGGAAGCTGCCAAAGAAGCGATGCGTCGCATTCCTAAGTTTGACATGCTCATTGTTACGGGGTTTGCCTTTGAAGGCTACACCGCTGATGAGGAGACACGCATGGGGCCTCTTACGATTCTTCCGGTCAAGATGAGTCCAGAGCTCATGGTGCGTGAACTCAAAAACACGGGTGAAGGTAATCTATTCATGGTGTTCGGGGAGCCGGATGTGGAGATTGAAACGCACCAAGATGACACGGTCTCTGTGAAACTCTTAGGCGTAGATGTCTACGATCCGAGGAAAGGATTAGTCCACTCTGATACCCCTGATGATATTGCGTGTTGGTTCATTGATACCGCCTATAACGGTGAGGCGTTTTTCGTGCGACACGCCTATTTCACGGGTGCGGATGAACCGTATAAGCAACTGCAAAAGGCATTAAATTCAGAGATTGACGAGGAGGCATGGGAAGCACTCTATCGGACAGAAAGCCTTCCGTTTCCGAAACCTGAGACTGGCAAAATCGCAGTGAAGGTTATCAACCACTATGGTGATGAAGTGATGAAGGAGTATAAGGTTTAAGGGTTAACTGTCTGAATGCACGTCGCATTTGGGCGAGTACGCCGCAAATCTCGGATTATCGCGGATTTCACGGATTACGCTGATTTTAAAAGCGTTTTCTGTAAATCTATGCCTCTCTGCTGCAGTTTGGATTCCCTTGAATTTTCTCGTGAAACTGCGCATAAAATGGGTAACACCGAGACCGTGACAGGAA
>JAPPDN010000446.1 GCA_028824575.1 Candidatus Poribacteria bacterium
TGACTTGGCAATAGCCTTTTGGATAGAGTCGGCGATCCGATCGATGACAACAGATGTACCTGCGTCCGCCTTCGTTGGAACTTTGGCTGTACTTAAGATATTGCCTTCAGCGTCAATGACAGCGGACAGAATCTTGGTGCCCCCCATATCGACACCGACAACGTTACTACGCATTGCGATTATCTCCTGTAGGCACGTGTTCCACGTGTCTTTTTGCGATTGAATTGATTATGATGCCAACTTTTTAATAGCGAGTTTTCGGTTTGCGAGCGGCACCGAAAAAGGATAACAGTTGGTGTTTGAAGTTTGCTGCTGATAGTTGTTCCCATTTTGCCAAAAATGTTTTGTAATCCGCGTTTCGGGTCTCTCTTGCCTGAGTAATGAGTTTAGCAATACCGGGTGCTACAGTCTCCTGCTCTGATTGTGTCCCATAATCGGTTAGAATCTCTAAGACGACATCACAGTCGTGGATATCGCCGAGTATCTCTTGCAGATCAACAATCACCTTGAGAAATTCAGTAAAACGTTTGTTGTCTGCTATAGTAACTTCTCCGGAATGCATTTTCGGAGACCCGTAAGTTAAACGAAAGAGTTCCATCGTATACCGAAGACGTTTAATCGAAATCCGCATATTATGGAGTTCTTCACGCCTCGCTGCGTCGTGAATGAACGGTTCCCACGTGTAGACCTCTTCAACCTTCTGCGGAAGAATGATGCGTGCGTTTTCGCGATAGCTGCGCAGCGGCTTAACACCGGTGATTTTATGCGATTTCGCCATTTCTGTTCTCCTAACAGTCGGTCGTACATTTAGCATTTACAAACGTTTGTACTTCCACGAAAACCTCTGACTGACGGCTGATAACCGATAGCCAATCACCTGCTGAAGAATTTTAGAAATTCCGTCTCAAAGCCCGCCGCTTCAAGTTTCGCGAAGAGTTTTAGCATCGGTTTTCGAGTGTCCTCGCGTTCCCGCTGTAGATGTGCTATTAACCTACGGAGATCTGCTTGTTCGGCTTCAGATAAAGTGTCTAATTCTTTCTCAAACCGAGCGATGAGGACATCCAAATCACGTACAGCGCCTAACGTTCGGGTTATCGATTTTACTTTTTTGTAGTGTTTATTAAATGCCTTCTCAGGAAAACAGTCAAGAAAATTGTCCATTGCGGTGCGCAAACGACGCGAGGTAACTCGCATCTCGTGGACAAATTCAATATCGTTACCCGCCTTGGCACCTTCTTTATAGGACATCATTTGATGAAAATAGTTAACGATGATCTGCCGCGCGCAGGTCTCCAGCGTTTCGTCAGGTGAGATCCCTCTAATTTTCGGTGCTGTGGTTTCCATTGTCATATGCTTCCGCTAATCTACTAAAAAAGGAGAGTCTTTGTGTATAGTTATGATTGTTTGACCCTGCATTAAGATTTCGCACGTTGGCGGAGCAGATGATCTGTGAGGACAAGTGCCGCCATCGCCTCCACAATCGCAGGCGCGCGTACTAATACACACGGATCGTGTCGTCCGCTTGCCTCTAACGTTACCTCGTTTCCGTCTATATCAACCGTCTGTTGCGGCTTGCCGATTGTTGCTGTCGGTTTGAACGCGACTTGGAATACAATATTTTCGCCGTTTGAAATACCGCCTTGTGTGCCACCGGAATTGTTTGTGCGGGTCCGAATCTGTTCTCCCGCGTCGTTTTTTCTGAGATAAAAAGCATCGTTGTGTTCGGAACCCGTCATCGTGATGCCGTCAAAGCCCGATCCGATTTGGAAACCCATCGTTGCGGGGAGGGACATCATGGCTTTCGCCAAATCCGCCTTGAGTTTGTCGAAAACCGGTTCACCAAGTCCAACAGGGACGTTACGCGCAACGGACTCAATGATACCACCGAGAGAATCTCGGTCGCGTCGTGCCTGATCAATGCGTTCCGCCATTTTTGGACTCACAATCGGGTCAGGACACCGCACAGGGCTCTCTTCTATCTGTTCAAGCGTTACTGTGTCCGTATCTACTTCAGCTGCGAGTGTATGAATCTGTTTGACATAAGCGAGCGTTTCGGTTTCAGCGTTATCACGCAAGATTTGCTTCGCGATTGCCCCTGCAGCGACGCGACCGATCGTTTCCCGTGCGCTTGCCCTTCCGCCGCCCTGCCAGTTTCGGATGCCGTACTTCTGTTGATACGTGAAATCGGCATGTGAGGGACGATAAAGGTCTTTGAGGTGTTCGTAGGCTGAAGGACGCGCGTCTTTATTCCATACCAGCATGGAGATAGGCGTTCCGAGCGTTTTTCCCTCAAAAACACCGGAAAGGATTTCAACAGTATCGCTTTCTTGACGCTGTGTCGTGAGACGGCTTTGCCCTGGTTTTCTCCGGTCGAGTTCAAATTGTATTGTGGAGATATCTACATCAATCTGTGGTGGACATCCATCAATGACAACGCCGACAGCACCGCCGTGCGACTCGCCCCAAGTCGTAATCCGAAAAAGATGACCGAATGTATTCATTTAGTTTCATAGGCACTTTGGAAGCGCGCCCTTTGCTTTTAGAATTGTATATTTTAGACATCTTGTGATATACTATAGCAGATGCTGTCCTAAAATGCAAGCAATTTAAGAGGACAAGACAGGGTCATTTAGTTTTACATATTCACTTTATCTGTGTGAACATTCCTCTCTTGTAGGAGCGAGCTGCGCTCGCGATATTGCGACAAAAACGTTAACATCTATAAACGAAAACCAAAATTAAAACCGAAAACTAAATAGCCTTGGGGACAAGAGGACTTATGGTATCACTTTTTAAACGCTATATTGCCCTGCTTCTGATTTTTATAGGGATTGTGTTCTTGTGGAATACGCTGTTTGTGTACCCACTGAAAATCTTCGTTGTGTTCATGCATGAGGTGAGCCACGGGCTTGCCGCAATCGTGACTGGTGGTAGGATCGTCGAAATTCAGATTAACCCACAGCAGGGTGGGCATGCACTGACACAAGGCGGTTCACGGTTCTGGACATTGACTGCAGGCTACCTCGGCAGCTTACTATGGGGTGGACTTATCCTGCTTCTCGCAGCGCGGACGCATCTTGATAAGGCGATTAGCGTTCTTATCGGTTTGGGCATGGTGGCGATCTCTATCGGCTTCGGTGAAAGCACATTTACCTATCTGTTCGGCATCGGCTTCGGGGTCGTGTTGCTCGCGGTCGGGTTTTTTCTTCCAGAGGGTGTCAACGATTGGATTCTACGCGTCATCGGCGTAACAAGTTGCCTTTACGCAATCCTTGACATCAAGAGCGATGTCCTTGACAGGTCCCATCTGCGTTCGGATGCACGGATGCTCTCGGAGATGACAGGTATTCCGACTGAAGTTTGGGGAGGGTTGTGGATACTTATCGCAATCGGTCTCACGCTATGGTTCCTCTATCTTGCAGGTAAACCTACCACGGATGCCCAACCAACTGCTACTGAGGAAGAGCTCTAATTTGCTAAAATACTATAATAGCATCCACGCGTCTGTTCTTTAACCAAATGGGCTAAATTGTCCTGACGATATTCCGCTAAAGTAGAGAAACCACACGCCAAGACCTATTAGAAAAAGTGGAACGCAGATAAGTGCGATGAGAATAAAGCACCCCCACATCCATGAACCTTTGGATTTGGCAGCTGTTCCCAAACGTGCGAGTAACATGCCGCCACATATCATAATTATAACGACGAGACCGAATACCACCATTGTCAGCATTTCTTGTTATCTCCTTCCAAACGTGTAACTTGCAACCCGCACTCATATGAAACACCCTTCCAAAAGCTCCATCACCCTACGCGCAACGCTGATCGGCATCGTCCTCATACCATTTAATAGTTACTGGGTACTACATCTCAGTTATATCTGGGATTCCAACCGTCCGACGAGTTTGGCGTTGCTGTTTAATGTGTTGTTTACGTTGCTTGTGCTTATTGGAATCGGTGCGATACTGCGGCGTTTGCGTCCAGCATTGGCGTTTACGCAGGCAGAATTGTTAACGATCTATGCGATGCTGTGCCAAGCTTCCGTTTTCGCTGGACGCGATATGTTACAAGTCTTGGTACCATTGATGGGCAACGGCTTTTGGTACGCGACAACTGAGAACGAATGGGCACAACTCTTTCATCAGCATCTCCCAGAATGGCTTGTTGTCGGAAAGCAAGAGATATTACGTGGTTTCTATGAAGGCGAATCCACGTTCTACCTTCAGGCACACATACACGCATGGTTGCTGCCGACGCTGCTTTGGGTCGGTTTCTGTCTCGTCATCGGCGTAACAATGCTCTGCCTCAATGTGCTTTTACGCAAACAGTGGCAGGAGCACGAGCGGCTTACCTATCCAATTGCGCAACTCCCTTATGAAATCACGCGCGCAGCATTAAATACAGGCAATCTCCGAACCACACCGCATCTGTTTTTTAATCGGCGGATGATGGTTGTCGGTTTAAGCATCGCCGCTATCCTAAACTTGCTCTATAGTTTACACCAGATTGATCCGGTTTTTCCAACAATTCCGCTCTATCGTGGGTTTCGGCTTCCTGATAAACCGTGGAGTGCAATGAATAATCCCGGCTTCCGTATCAGTTTTTTCCCGTTTGCTATCGGTGTCGGTTTCCTAATACCGCTCGATTTGGGGTTCTCTTGCTGGTTTTTTCATCTGTTTTGGCATTTTCAGAGGATTGTTGGTGAGAGTTTCGGGTGGCGAGGGGCTATCGGATTTCCGAGAGAGATGGCGCAAATTCGGGGTGTATGGATGGCTCTATTTCTCTGGACATTATGGATGGGACGCGCACACGTCAAGGTCGTACT
>JAPPDN010000224.1 GCA_028824575.1 Candidatus Poribacteria bacterium
TCCACCTTGCCAAGGTGGAGGTCGCGAGTTCAAATCTCGTCTCCCGCTCCATCTTTTGGTGGCGTAGCCAAGTGGTAAGGCCAGGGCCTGCAAAGCTCTTACTCGTCGGTTCGATTCCGACCGCCACCTCCATCATTTCTCTCCAGAGACGGGCGGTTAGCTCAGGTGGCTAGAGCGTTTGCTTGACATGCAAGAGGTCACAGGTTCAAGTCCTGTACCGCCCATTCTTCCAAAACCTTCATACCAACTGATGTCTACTGCACAGCTTCCTCAAAACTGCCCCGTTTTGTGCATTTTTTCAATACATTTGTCCCTTTCCGTGCAATTTTACGACTGAAATTCCAGAATTATCAGCATATTTAGTGTATTCCGCATTGGCACAGAAATTGCTGCAAAATATATTACTACAAATAATAGTTTCAAGCACCCCAGCACTACAGTTGTAGCAGGAAGATTCAGTTTTCGATTCTGATTTTGATTTTCATTTACATAAGTTAACGTTTTTTCCGTAAGATCGCGAGCACAGCTCGCTCCTACAAGATCGAGAGCACAGCTCGCTCCTACAAGATCGCGAGCACAGCTCGCTCCTACAAGATCGCGAGCACAGCTCGCTCCTACAGAAGAAAGTATATCCATATATGGAGTAAATTTTTAAAACTGAATCGCTCTGACAGTTGTAGAAATATCGTTAGGTCAATCTTGGCAAGGAGTTAAAACAGTGCGAACAATTTTTGCTTTTGTGATCGTGACGCTAATTGTCGTTATTAATACCGGTTGCGGTTTGGGTGTTCTTGAACACAACCGAAAAACCGGAACCTTTGAAAAGCCACAAGAGAGTGCTTTCATTGTTGTAGATACTACAGATGTAAAAAACCCGACAGTTGCCGGTTCCATTCCACTGCCATTCCGCGTCGGTCCGAATAACAATGTCGTCTTTTCAGGGAAATACGCTTACGTTACGACAGCACAGCACCTGCACATCATTGAACTTTCTGACCCTCAGCATCCAGACTATATGACATCTCTCGCGTTCTCCGATGATATTGGCAAGGCACGCGTATCTGGACATCAGGTTTATGTGGAGAGTCGTTATAGGATTTATGTCGTCGATGTCTCAAATCCGACGCGTCCAGCATTCCAATCTACTGTACGCTTAAATCATATAAACAAAATCAAAGATTTTGACGTTCATGAATCTTACCTATATGTTATGGATACCGACGACCATCTGCACATCTTTGATTTAGCAGGAGAGAACCCCAATTCGTTGATGCCGTTGCATTGCCGCATTTCTGGTTTTTAGGGCTTATACCTAAGGGCTCCACAGTAAAACCGATTCAGAGAGCCAAGTCTTGGCAAGTACTACTTGCGTATCAAAATGGCAACTTCCTGGAGTTATGTGGTGGTAGATATGGGAAGATCCGATTTTCAAAGGACTATCTGGTATTTGCTAATTACAGCGGCGCAAACCCGGATATTACGATTGTCTGGCCAAGATCAAACTACGTGCCGCGTGGCGGTATGCTTGAGCACTACGACGTGACGGGAAACTGTCTCGCGTATCTCTACACGGTCAATCTCGGGAAACGTACAGATGTTTATGCCGCTGACGCAGGAAACGTGCTTTTGGTCGCTCAAGACCAATGGAGCCATAAGATATCTGCTGAGGATAAAGTGGGTGCTCTTACAGATTTTCAAATTTCAGGGGACCGGCTTTATGCCTTAAATGCAAACGGTTTCTTTTCTATTATTGATCTTGTTGAAAGTCACACGGATCGTTTTTTAGCTGTCACAACACTCGGAACATTCCACCCGATGAGTATAGCCGTTAGTGGAAACTACGCTGGCGTACTATGTGATTTGGAATAACAGCGTCCTTTACATAGTAGACCTTACCATCACTCCAATAAATCCACCGGAAACGCAGCGGTTTTAATCTTACGGATTTTTTAATTGGCATTTCCGACCTATATCATGTAAAATTATTTCGTAAACGATGCAGAAAAAGAGACGTTAAGTCTATCAAGACCAAATTTTGAAACCCATACGAACGGAGATATAGAGAGTAAACCGCAATGCGTGAACCCAATCAACCTGAAGACTATTTACAACGCCTACGCCATTCGACCGCGCATATCATGGCGTATGCCGTACAACAACTATTTCCAGATGGCGAACAGACCGTAAAACTCGCAATCGGACCGCCGATTGAAAACGAGTTCTATTACGATATGGAGGTGCCGCGTCCGATTACACCCGACGATTTCCCGGAAATCGAAAAGCACATGAAGGCGATGATTAAAGCCAATGTGCCTTTTGAACAGGAGACCTGGACCTATGATGCTGCCCGTACATGGTTCAGTGAACGCGACCAGAAATTCAAGATCGAATTAATCGATGGCATCTCTGATCGGGAAGTTAGCGCGAGCGATGAGGGCGTCGCTGACGAAGGCGTTTCTATCTATCACAACGGTGATTTCACAGATTTATGTAAAGGACCGCACGTTGAAAAAACGAGCGAATGCCGATATTTCAAACTGCTCCGCGTTTCTGGAGCCTATTGGCGCGGGGATAGCAAGCGCGAGCAGTTGCAACGAATTTACGGCACTGCATGGGAGACCAAAGCCGACCTTCAGGCATATTTGACACAACGCGAGGAAGCCGCCAAGCGCGACCACCGTAAACTCGGACGCGAACTTGAAATATTTCAGATGCACCCAGAGTCGCCGGGGAGTGCGTTTTGGCTTCCGAAAGGTGCACTTATCTATAATCTCTTGTCTGAAAAGGTGCGAAAACTCTATCTCAGCGAAGGGTATCAGGAGGTCCGGACCCCGCTCATCTATGACAGTAGCCTCTGGAAAACATCTGGGCATTGGGAACACTATAAAGACGATATGTTTGTCGTTGAAAGCGAAGATGGCGATCCGGTCAGTGCACTCAAACCGATGAACTGCCCGGCGCACATGCTCATTTATAAAAGCACGCGCCACAGTTACCGAGACCTGCCCTACCGCTTGCACGACCAAGGTGTGCTGCATCGCAACGAAGCCACAGGCACGCTAACTGGCTTATCGCGTGTCCGTCAAATGTGTCAGGATGACGCTCACAACTTCGTCACCGAAGACCAGATCGCCGATGAATATGAACGTATCCTTGGGCTTTTCCAAAGGATTTATGGCACTTTCGATCTGCCGTTCCGATGCGATTTGAGTACACGTAATCCGGAGAAGTTTATGGGGGACGTGGACGTTTGGAATCGCGCAGAGGTGATACTTGAAGATGTGTTGCAGAACAATCAGGTTGAGTATACCGTCGATCCCGGTGAAGCGGCATTCTACGGTCCGAAACTCGATTTTCAAGTTCGGGATTCACTGAACAGAGATGTACAGTGTGCCACCGTGCAACTCGATTTCCAACTCCCTGAACGGTTTGATCTGATCTATGTCGCATCCGACGGGTCTGAAAAGCGTCCTGTGGTTATCCACCGTGCGATTTGTGGGAGTTTTGAACGGTTCATCGCGATGCTCATTGAGCATTACGCGGGTGCCTTCCCGACATGGCTCTCTCCGGTGCAATGCGTTGTGATGACGATTAGCCAACGTTTCGTTGACTACGGTAGAGAGGTTGAGCAACTTCTGTTGCAAAAGGGGTGTCGCGTTACGTTGGATAACAGCGATGATAAGATCGGTGCAAAGATCCGCCAAGCCCGTTTGCAACGTGTGCCGTATATGTTAATTATTGGTGGACGTGAGGCGGAGAGTCGCACGGTTAGCGTTCGCAGTCGAGATGAAGGCGACATCGGCGCGATGGCACTCGATACCTTCGTCGACAAAATCGTTCAGGAAGCCGACTTAGATTTTTAAATGGTTGTCGGTTCGCCTGCTACGCAGGCTTTCAGTTATCGGTTATCAGTTACAAGAATCTCCTCTTTAATCGATAACCAACTGACAACCGACAACTGAAAACTGATAACCAGAAAAAAAGGAGCATTCCTAATGTATAAGATATTGGCAGCTAAATCTGCCGTTTATAGATTTACAATCTATGTTTTGCTGATCGGAATAATAGTTTTTAGCGGTTGCAGTGCCTCTAAACAGGTTACCCGTGTTGATACCGACACCACGATAGATTTGTCCGGACGTTGGAACGATACAGATTCGCGTATGGTAGCGGAAGGGATTATTGGGGATTGTTTGAACCACCCTTGGATTAACGACCACGGTATAAGTGCCGGTGGCAAACCGGTTGTGATTGTTGGCGGTATCCGTAATAAGAGCATGGAGCATATTGCTGTCGCTACATTTATCTCCGATATTGAGCGTGCCTTTATCAATTCTGGAAAGGTTCGGACTGTCTCCAGTTCGAGTGAACGCGGCGAGATTCGCGAAGAACGCGCCGACCAAGGCGAGTTCTCTGCGTTAGAAACCGTAAAACAGATGGGACGCGAACTCGGTGCCGATTACATGATGACCGGTGAAATCAATACCATTGAAGACCGTGAAGGTGGCGACCAGGTCGTCTTCTATCAGACGGATCTCACGTTAACGAACATTGAGACCAACGAGAAAATCTGGATCGGTCAGAAAAAAATTAAAAAGTTTATCGGACGAGGCAAGTTTAAAATGTAAGACGTTCGTGATGCGCCTGTTTGGGCGGGTCCCGTGCTTGCCTTGTTGATCCTAATTGTTTGGGCAGGTCCCGGTGCCTGCCCGCTATTATTCGCTTCATATCTACGGAGACCGATGATCAAAACACTCCCCTTTCTGCTTATTATTTTCCTGATGATAGGCTGTGCTGGCTATAAGTTTCAAGAAG
>JAPPDN010000793.1 GCA_028824575.1 Candidatus Poribacteria bacterium
CAGAGCGATTTAGTTTTCAGCTCCGATATTGGTTTTGGTTGACAGATGTTAACCTTTGGACGCAAGATCGCGAGCGCAGCTCGCTCCTACAGTCCCGTAGGTTGGGTTGAACGGTGTTAAGAAAGCAGAGGTCGGTGTGCCAATACCCTCAAATCTAACTTGTCGGTATATACATCCAAAAACTTAGTGAAACCCAACTTCATACCCTCAGGTGCCCGTAAACCGCTAAGACGTTGGGTTTCTCTCGGTTTTCTCTTTGGCGTGCCATCTCTGGGGTAGGCTGAGTCTTATGTTACTTTCCAGCGTTCTGGAGGTATCCGTTCAACCCAACCTACAGGAGGATATGGTTTTTTCTAAAATTGACAATTATGGTGCGGTTAGATGAAGATTAATTTTTTAATTCGGTAATTCCTTGGTGAAGCCCGGTGCGGTTAGGAGGGAAATCCGCAGAAACACCCTATCAAATACCCCCAGCAAAAACACCGCACCTACCGGGCCTGGGGCCAAAATTGGACGAAAAAACCGAGAACTAAATAGCCCTGCTGCTTTTAGAAACTAAAACAACCCCTGCCGTTTCAATCAATCTGGCGCGGTTTTAAACCGTGCTTATACTTTTTCTCCTGTCCCCCAAACCACACCATTTCTCTCTGGATATATAAGCAAGTACAAACCGAGCTGTGTTAAAATAGGGCACCAATTTTGCTACTTTCGGTACAAGTATTTCAAACGACTGTCAATTTTTGCAGAATTATGCATCTATTTTAGCCGTAAGTCGCGTCACTATATGTCTGACTGCGAAATTATGAAATTATCCCTTTCTGGAGATGACCGATGAAAAACGACGATGTCGAACTGATCCAACGCGTCCTTGCAGGCGATGAGAACGCGTTCTCTGTGCTTGTGAGAAAATACCAAAAACCGGTTCACGGGCTTGTGTGGCGGAAGATCGGGGACTTCCACATCGCTGAAGAAATTACACAGGATGCCTTCCTGAAAGCATATAGGGAGTTGGCAACGTTGAAGAAACCGCACCGCTTCGCCCGTTGGCTGTCTGTGATCGCGACACGCGGCTGTATTGCATGGCTGCGTAAAAAGCGTTTGGCAACACAGTCTCTTGAAGGCACAAGCCATGCGCAATTGGAAAAAGCAACGTATTCGGGATATGTGATCCAGGAGAACGAGCGGACGGAAGCAGAAGCACAGCGAGAAGTCGTCCAAAAGTTGCTTGACAAATTACGGGAGAAGGAACGTACCGTCATCACGCTCCATTACTTTGGAGAAATGACGCATGAAGAGATCAGCGAGTTTTTAGGGGCATCCGTGGGTACGATTAAAAGCCGACTCCGTCGCGCCCAGCAGCGTTTGAAGAAAGAAGCACCGATGGTTCGAGAGGCTCTAAGCGGTTTCCAAATCGCACCGAATTTTACTGAGAACATCATGCGTGAGGTTTCGCGTATCACGCCTACGCCTTCCACCGGTGGAAGTCAAAGGTTTGCGCCGTGGGCAATCGCTGCATCTATTCTGGCTGTGGTGCTATTGGTGTTAGGTATCGGATATCACTACTTAAACCGTTTCGGATTGTCCTCCGACTCCGAAGATTCTCCCACAGCGACAGTATCGAAAACCGGGAAAGTAGCGTTTACCTCTAACCGAGATGGTAATTGGGATATCTGGACGATGAACTCCGATGGCAGCAATCCTGTGAATCTGACAAGAGACACGGCAATTGATCTTCACCCCGCTTGGTCACCTTCAGGGGAACAAATTCTTTTTGTCTCCTTTCGAGAAGAAGGAAAAGAATCAAGCCTTTACCTGATGGATGCAGATGGAAATAATATAACAAAAGTTCTTGATAATTGGTACAGCAGATCCGACGCAACATGGTCACCCGATGGAAAACGAATCGCTTCTGTGCGCGACGGTGTGCTTTACATTATAACGTTAGATGACAAATCCGTCGTGCCTGTGGCGGAGACTGGCTTCGGAAGTGTTGGAGATCCCGCCTGGTCTCCAGACGGAAAGGAAATTGCCTTTATCTATTTTTGGCGGAAGCAGGGCTATGAACTTCGCCTCCTTGATGTCCAGACTCTCAAACAGAAGGTCGTTCTGGGACAATTAGAGAGGTATCCACAGAAAAATTATCCTACCTGGTCACCCGATGGAAATCAAATCGCTTTCGTCCTACACAAATCCAGAACCATACTAAATTTTGTAGACGCAGCGAATTGGCAGGACGAAGAAACAATCTATGTTATTAATCGCGATGGGGGTAACTTGCGACAACTTGTTTCAGAAAAGGGACCGGACGCCCTCCATCCGACGTGGTCTCCACACGGCGATGAAATTATTTATCAGCAGGGCATCCATCTGCCAGAAGTTGGAGACATCAGGCAACTTTTCAAAATTAATGTAAATACCCGTACAAAGACCCAACTTACAAACGTGGGTAGTAATAGCGGAGCAGATTGGTTTGCCCCTCCGGCGTTGCCTGTCCAATCCAAGGAACAATAACCAGTTTTATCAAAATGAAGAATTCCAAGCCCGAAAGGAGTCGGACTATGAACATTAGACTTTTTGCCTTGTTCTGTTGTATCAGTTTTTTGCTGTTCAACAACGGCACCCCAACATCGGCAAAAGCACCATCGACTGCTAAAATCGTATTCACATCGAATCGAGATGGGAACAGCGAAATCTATGTGATGAACCCCGATGGGAGTCAGCAGGTAAATTTAACCGAGCATCCTGCTGCCGATTTTGATCCTGCCTGGTCCCCGACAGGTGTGCAGATTCTTTTCAACTCCAACCGTGATGGCGAATGGGACCTCTACTTTATGGATGCGGATGGAAAGAACGTGCGAAAGGTATTTGCAAAATCAGCAGATAGACGCCAGCCGACATGGTCACCCGATGGAAAACAGATCGCTTATCTGCAGAATGATGAATGGGCGATCCACACTGCCACAATAGATGGAAAAACGGTTGAGAAAATTGCTGATACAGGCGAAGATGGCGGAAGTCCAGCGTGGTCGCCCGATGGGGCGGAAATAGTTTTTATTTTCGCAGGCGCAGCAGAGAAACTGGGCATGCGCTTACCTAACAGTCGACAACTTCGTGTCGTCAATCTAAAAAGCGGTGCGATGCGAACGCTATACGCAAAACAACTGCCAATAATGGGAAATCCAGCGTGGTCGCCCGACGGAGAGCGGCTCGCCTTTTCTTGGATGGACAGGGATCTATGGGCAAAATGGGTTCATGACAAATGGGGAAAACAGGTATTTGATGCCCAAACTATCTATGTTGCAGCGCGTGACGGAGGCGAGTTTCAACAAATCGTTTCCGAGCAAGGACCTTATGCGCTCGAACCAGCATGGTCACCCCTTGGAGACGAACTTCTTTACAAACAGCAAGTTGGGAATCAATTAAATCAATACCAGATTTTCAAAATCCCCATAGAGGGTGGTAGACCAGAACAACTCACCGATACAGGACGTAATAGTAGTGCGGATTGGTTTGATCCGAGAACGCTACCCGTTCAACCCAATGTAGAATTATTAACCACAATGTGGGGGAAATTGAAGCAGAAATAGCAGGTTTTCATGAATACAACAAGGCGAAATCCGGTGCCCTTCCCAGTAACAGGTGGGGACCCCGGTTAGGAAACCGCACCTACCGGACCTTGGGGAAACTGCACCTATGTTTCTGTTCTCAGTCAACAGTGAACTGGATTGCATCAAAACGACTTGCCACTTTTGCGACCTTCGGCTTGAGTTCTTCAGGAGTTCCCCCAGAGAGTGCTGCGACAATACACTCGGCGATGTCCGGTGCGTCTTCTGGTGTCATGCCCCATCGGGTGACCTCCTGAACACCGATCCGCAATCCAGATGTCCCGACTTCCGGCGATAATCCGGCTGCACCCGAAATAATATGGCACGCTTCGAGATGGTTTGCGAGCGCGCTGCCTTCCCCATACTTATCTACAATCAGTATCAAGGTATGTGACTCCGTGAAGCCGAGATCAGCACCGAGCATTGGAACACCGCGTTCGGCCAACGCTTGACCGAGTGCTTTTGCGTTCGCTACAATCGCGTCTGCCTGTGCTTCACCGCATTCCATCCACTCTATAAACGTTCCTGCTAACGCCGGTAACCGATTCAGATGGTGATTGCTCATCAACAACGGATAGACACCCCTCGCAACCCGCTCAGCAATAGATTCATCGTTCATCAAAACCATTCCGCCCTGCGGTCCCGCAAGCGTCTTATGTGTGCTGGAAATAATCACATCCGCGCCTTCTTCAAACGGCGATTGAAACCGCTTACCCGCGATGAGTCCAATGACGTGTGAAGCATCGTAGATGAGGTAGGCATCAGGATTCGCTTGGCGCATTGCTTCTTTCAACTCGCGCACGGGTTGCGGGAAGAGAAACACACCAGAACCGACGTTGACGATTCTCGGTTTGTGTTTTGCAATCAGTTCAAGCGTTGCATCAAGGTCGATGTTTGAACGCTGTCCGTCCCACGGAATCGGAATGGATTGGAGTCCTATCTTGAGCGGCGAGGAAAGCAGTTTCTCGGCATAGTGGTGTCCATTATGGACCTCTAATGCTGTATCGCCCGGCTTTGCTAACGCGAACGTTGTTGCAATCCCTGCGATATTCCCTGATAATGGACGGAAATCGACGTGCGCTGCGCCGAAAAGTTCCTTAGCTAACGCCTGCGTGTACCCTTCTATCTCGGCAATATAGCGGTTGCCCTTGTAATTCCGTTGGTAGATGTCAACGCCAGAATAATTCCCATACCGCCGTGC
>JAPPDN010000956.1 GCA_028824575.1 Candidatus Poribacteria bacterium
CGTGTGTTTGTTGTTGGAACAAAGGGCTTTGTACACTGGCGTTTCAGCAGTTGGGAACGTGCGACACCAGAGGGTGGCTACGAAGGCGGTCCGCTCAATTATGGTGAACAAGACATTGCTGCACAAGGCAACCTGACCGAGGCTGTCTTTGACTGGCTTGACGATGAGAACAAAGTGCATCCGACACATCTCAAGCAATCCCTCGCTGAGTTCAACCTCCTCTTAGGGCTTTACTACAGCGGGATCACAAACGAAATTATTGACCTCCCGTTTGAACCGCCTGATGGCTTGATGGATTCACTCCGAGAGAGGCTATAGAACGTTAATTTGTATTTTTCTTGAGCAATGTTAAAAAATACATTTTAGGTTTTGAGGAAGTGTGGAAGAGAAGGAAGGTTGGAAGAGATGCCGTATGTGCAGTCTTCCTAACGGAAACACCCAAGCAAAAACACTTCCAGCCTTCCAATCTTCCAACTGCTCTGAAGATCAAAATCATAAATTTGATATTGAAACTGGCTTAACATCTAACCATTTAGCTTGATATTAAAGGAGACATTTTTGTGTATAAAACCGCAATGTTAGGGTGTGGGGGCCGCGCCCGCGCACACGCAGATGCTTACCGCTTCGTCAAAGGCGGTAAACTCGCTGCAGTCTGCGATATGAACGAAGAATTACTCAATAAATTCGGAGACGATTTCGGCATCCCTTCGCGATATACCGACTTGGATGAGATGCTTGAAAAAGAGAAACCCGATGTCCTTCATATTGTCACAGCACCCGTGCTGCGGGGTAGCAACGAACGTATCCGTTACCCGCTGATGAAACAGGCATCCGATGCGGGTGTGCCTGCGGCGATAGTCGAAAAACCGATTGCTGTTGAAAGTGAGGATTGGAAGCAAATTTCGGGACTCTCCGAGGAGACAAAAACCAAATTTGTCGTTAATACACAACTCAACTTCCACCCACAAAACCTTGAATTAAAAGCAGATGTGGCAGCAGGCCGTATCGGCGAGATTAAGTTTATTGATGCCAGCGCACGCAGTACACCCGTTGACCAAGGTCCGCACGTGCTGCAGTTGGTGTCCTCTTATATTGACAACTCGCGTCCAGTCCGTGTGCTGGGTCAAATCTCAGGCAGTGAACACTTAGACTCCGCACAGCCCTCACCACAATATGCGTCCGCGCGCGTGCAATACGAGAATGGACTTCACGTCTCTGTAGCGTTCGGTACAGCCATCGCACCGACTGCCTCCGATGATCCGGTCGTCTTTTTCCACAAACGCGTTTTTGTTATAGGGACAAAAGGCTTTGTACACTGGCGGTTCAGCAGTTGGGAACGTTCAACGCATGAAGGCGGTTATGAAGGCGGTCCGCTGAACTATGGGGAACAGGATGTCATTGCGCAGGGCAACCTCACCGAGGCGGTCTTTGATTGGCTCGACGACGAGAGTAAAGTTCATCCGACACATCTCAAACAATCGCTCGCCGAGTTCAACTTGCTTTTGGGAATTTACTATAGCGGTATCACCAATGAGGTGATTGATCTTCCCTTTGACCCACCAGATGGGTTGATGGATCAACTGAGAGCCAAGTTGTAGCATAGATTTTTGTGCTCCTTTTCACCGTATGGTGAGGTTGTGATGCCTCACCATAACGCGTCTAAATGGAGGTATACCCGTGTCACTTTCAAAAATTACGAGTCTAATCTTTTTGCTATTAGGCGTAATAGGTCTTACAGCAGATGCGGACTTGGTTGGCTACTGGTCATTTGATGAAGCGGATGGCGCGGATGATCTCAGTGGAAACGGGAACGACGGCATCATCCGAGGAAATCCGAAAACCGTAGATGGAAAGTTAGGTGAGGCACTGGAATTTAACGGCAGCACGGATTATGTCGAAATACCGGATTCGCCATCGATCTCCGAACTCGAAGCACTATCCATGGCGGCGTGGATTAAGCCGATAAAACTCGGTGCGTGGGTTGCGGTTGCTGAAAAAGGTATCCACCTCAACTGGAGTTACGGATTTTTCATTGAACCTGATGGAACACTCTCCTTTGAGGTCTCCACGGGTCCCGGCAACAATCTCGTCTGTTGTGTTGGCAATGTCAAAATGGAAATTGGACAGTGGTATCATATCTTCGGTTCGTACGATGGTGAGTCCGTAAAGGCTTATGTTGATGGCAAGTTAGAAGGCGAGATGGCGGGTAATGATGCTGTTCACATTACCGAAGGGCTGCCTTTCACGATCGGGAGTCGTAATGGTCAGAACCACTATGGCGGTGCTGTTGACGAGGTGGCGTTCTGGGACGAGGCAATCTCTGTTGAGGATTCAATGGAGCCGCTTTCTGTGAGACCCAAGGACAAACTAACAATTGTTTGGGGAGCAATAAAAACAAAAAAATAGAACGATGGGAACGTATTCTGAAAAATTTACGGAGCAAGGCTATCTTGTCGTGGAATCGGCACTGAGTGAAACGGATCTCGCGCCGTTAATCGCTGTTATTTCTCAAGCCGTTGATAGACGTGCCACCGCACTCTATAACGAAGGGATCATCTCTGACACGTATGAAAAGTTGTCATTTGAACGCCGTTGGCATGCGATCCTAAAGGCGTGTGATAGAGAAAACGAGGTCTTTGGTTGGCACACACTTGTCTTTAGCGAGGCACTCTTTGACCTAATAACCCATCCGAAGGTGCTGGATGTGCTTGAGCATCTTATCGGTAGCGATATCCAATTCAACGGTGATTTTTGGGTGCGTCCGAAACTCCCGAACGAAAAATTGACGACACTGCCATGGCACCAAGACAGTGCCTATATGCCGGACACCGAAAACGATACACATCTTACTGTGTGGCTCCCATTAGTGGATGTCAAAACTGAGAACGGTGCTTTGCAATTCCTACCCGGTAGCCACAAGGCAGGTCTACAGACCTATCATCGCGTTCCCGACGAAGCATTTGCTGTTCCCGTTCTTCCACCTACCTCATCCGATACCATCATTGATACTTTAGAGATGAAGAGAGGCGACTTACTCGTTTTTAACAATCTGGTTTTTCATCGATCGCTGTTCAACCGGAGCGACATCATCCGTTGGTCGGTAGATTTCCGGTTCAGCCAGACCGGTACTTCGTTAGATGGACTCTGGCACGAAGCGATTGCGTATCCTGCCCGTGCGCGCGAAACCCGACGATGTCCAACGTCATGGCAAGATTGGTATGCCCAATGGGAAGCCAGTCCACACAAAGATAGATTTGTTTAGCCTGTATATCCCTTCTGTTATAAAAAGTGTTGTATTTGCATATTTTTTGTGGTATAATTTTCTTAAATATGACACAGAACAACTGTGTTGTACAGAAGCTGCGGGATGTACACAGTTTACCAATCTTTCTGGCTACACATAGGAGGTTACTCTGTTGAACGCAAAGATTATTACGATTACCCTCGGTCTGATACTTATGTTGAGTATGAGTCTCACTGGCTCTGCTGAGATCACCGAGGATATGATTGCAGCAGCATGGCTATTTGATGGCGATGCCGAAGATGTTTCCGGAAACGGATTTGATGGTGAAGTCAAAGGCGGCAAATTTGTCGCTGGCCAAATCGGTGACGCGATTGAACTCAACGGTACAACCGAGTGGGTCGAGATTCCGAAACGAATCGGCGAATTTGAAGAAATTACCTTCGCACATTGGGTTAAATCTACTGGACGAGAGGCAGCATGGCGTGTTTTCTTCAACAACAACGGTTGGAAAGCAGGCGACATCCACTACCAGATGCATCCGAATAATAAGGTTGAGTTTTCCATTCACAGTAACCCGGGTGGGAACGACACTTTTGCGAACTATATGTTAGCAGGAGATCAGATGGATAAATGGGTTCACATTGCAACCGCTTACAGTGCGAAGGAAAAGAAAATCCGTTTTTTCGTTAACGGCGAACTCGATGTCGAAAACGATTGGGGTGGGAATCCGGGTGTCCTCGACCCTGCCAGAATTGGTGACTGGGGACAATCAAGACAGTGGGAAGGGTTGATAGACGAATTCATCATCTTCAACACTGTCCTTGATGAAGACGACATCCAAGCCGTTATGAACGACGGTTACGAGACAACGCTTGCTGTAGACGCAAAGGGAAAATTGGCTACCACGTGGGCAAGTTTGAAGAAATAAGATAGGTACAACCCCTGATCGCTATTATCCCTAAACATATCGCCTATAGCGAATAAGTAGTGATCGAAAATTTCTATGAGAGGTTTGAGGTGTCCGCCAATCTTGAGTGGACATCTCCTCTCGTAGTGGCAGGATAGGTGATATATGGACTTAGGACTCAACGGCAAACGTGCAATTGTTACCGGCGGTAGTCGCGGCATCGGTAAGCAGTGCGCGCTCGCGCTTGCACGCGAGGGAGCTCAGGTCTGTATCGCTGCCCGAACACAAGACACACTCAACCAAGCACTCACAGAAATCAATCAGACCGGACATAAAGGGCACGCTGTTGCCGGAGATTTAACCACACAAGCGAATTGCGAAAAAGTGGTACAGGCAACGATTTCTCGCTTTGGCGGTGTTGATATTCTTGTTAACAATGTCGGTGCTGCTCGGAATGCTGATATTCTGGAACTATCACCCGGACTGATTGATGATGCACTCGCATTGAAAACTTACAGTTATCTGCGAATGTCTCAATTGGTGATTCCTCACATGAAAGAAAACCGATGGGGCAGAATTATCAATATCGCCGGTTCAGCAGGCACAAGTCCTACTCGGGGGAATATACCTACCGGTGCTGCCAATATCACT
>JAPPDN010000364.1 GCA_028824575.1 Candidatus Poribacteria bacterium
ACTGTCTGCGGTTTGCGGATGATTCCTTTTGTGTCAAAAGGCTATCAAAGGGTTATCAGTTAACAGTTGTCAGTTTTCAGTAACTGACAACTGAAGACTGAAAACTGATAACTACAAAATATGCTAACGTTTTTTCTTGCCCTTCTTGTCCTATTTATCAACGTCAGTACACACCTGTTTCAGATGCAGGAATATTATGCCGCGGCGAGCCACTGCTACTACGGCGTAATGATTCTCGCAGTAATCTATGCTCGACCCCGCGAACAAAACATTCTGTTCGGCATCACGGCATTAGCCAATTGGGGCTACGTCTTCCGCTATCCGAACCAGACCGAGAGCATCATTATCGCCCTGCTGTATCCGTTCCTTGTGTTCGGCGTTATCCGTATCATCCGTCAATTTCAAACCCAGCGACGCAGCGGTGTCGCAGAAATGGCGGAGATACATAGCGTCAATGCGAATTTGGAAAAACAGGTGCGCGACATCTCTACACTTTTTGAGGTAAGTCAAGCGGCGAACGCGAACCTTGAGCTGCAGGGACTCTTTCAGCGCATCATCGAGATTTTGTCCAAACGTCTCGGCATATACCGCGGTGCTTTGCATCTCTATGAAAACGGAAAGGTCGTCACTTCGGTAGAAGCTGTCTTAGGACTCACCCCGGCTGAAATGAAACGCGGCACCGACAATCAGATGGAAGACATCCAGAAACAGGTGCTGACATCCGGTAAAGCGATCGGTGTACCACAAACCCGGAGCCCGCTGAGTTATATTAAATTCTTTGAGCCAGAACGCGTCGAATCTAAAGATGTAATCGCTTTCTGGTGTATCCCAATTATTGTGGAAGAGCACGTTATCGGTACATTGACAATTGACAAGGCTTCGGATGAATTTTCAGCAGAAGACGACCGGCGGTTATTGACAATTATTGCTTCAACTATTGCGCAACGCGTCAAAATTCAGCAAACGATTGACGCGCTCGTTGAATCAGAACGGATGGCAACACTCGGAAGGTTAGTCCGAACGATCGCACACGAAGTGCGAAACCCGTTGGGCAGTATCCGACTCGGCACCCAGCTCCTCCAACACACTGAGACAGAAGGAGATTCACAAACTGGCACCCATCCCGACGCAGTACAACTCTCGCAAGATGAGATTCAGGAATACACCGCGATCATTATCAAAGAGGTGGATAGACTCAACCGGTTTATTGAACAGTTACTCGCTTTCAGCAAACCGGCGATGCAGGTCGCGAAACGTACCGATATCCATCAACTGCTTGAGGAGAGCCTCACGATCTGCCGTCCTGAACTCGAGTATCATGCTATCACAGTCGCCACACAATACGACAGTGACTGTCCGCAAGTGAATATAAACGAAGACGGCATAACGCAAGTGCTTCTCAATCTATTCTACAATGCCATTGAAGCAATGGATACAGAAGGGACATTGGCTATTCAGACAGAATACCTACCGGCAAAGGAAGTCATCCATGTACGGGTTCAAGATGACGGTCCGGGAATTCCACCTGAAGATATTCCAATGCTCTTCGACCCGTTCTATACCACTAAACAGAAGGGAACAGGGCTTGGGCTTTATATTAGTCAAAAAATTCTTGCCGAACACCAAGGGGGCATTGAAGTTGATTCTAACCTTGAAGTCGGCACGGCATTTGTCATGTCACTTCCCGTCAATTAACTGCTTGTGGACGTGTCCTTCACGCACAACGCAACAGAGGAGGTAGTTTTCAGTTTTCAGTTTTCAGTTAAGAGCCACCCTGTAGTGGTTATCATAAACTGGACTGTTACAACATACTTCTTTCACTGACTGCTGACAACTGACAACTATAATTTATGTCAAATCTTGTGCTTATCGCTGATGATGATGATAGCCTTCGGCACATACTCGCCGCCACTCTCGAAAAGACGGGATATAACACCCTGAAAGCGCGAAATGGGGCGGAGACCCTCGCGTGTGTCAAGGAGACAAATGTTGATGTTATCCTGCTTGATATCTGGTTGGGCGACGCAAACGGGCTTGAATTAATTGAGGACATCCAGCAGTACAATAGCACCGCCTCAATCATTATAATCACGGCACACGGCACAACCCAAACCGCTATTGATGCAGCGAAACAACGCGCCTACGGATACCTCACTAAACCGATTGATCAGAAGCAACTTATTGAACTTGTCGCGCGCGCCGCATCTGCAACACAACAGACGAAGAATGTCAAGGCATCTACTACACCTGATTTCGATAGACACGGGAAAATGGTCGGGCAGAGTGCTGCAATGCAGGAGGTATACCTCAAGATTGGACGTGCCGCTGTCAGCGATGAAACCGTTCTTGTCTTAGGCGAAAGTGGAACCGGTAAAGAACTCGTCGCCCAATTGATTCATCAAAACAGTCGTCGTGTTCACAATCCGTTCGTGGTTGTTGATTGTGGTGCCATGCCGTCAAGTCTCATTGAAAGCGCCCTCTTCGGACACGTCAAAGGCGCGTACACGGATGCACACAGCGCAAGAAAGGGAAAATTTCAACAGGCGGATAGTGGCACAATCTTCCTTGACGAAATCGCAGAATTGCCCATCGAAGTCCAGATGAAACTGCTGCGCGTCCTACAGGAACGCGAAGTAGAACCGATGGGCGGTACCGAAACACATGCTGTCGATGTCCGAATCATTGCCGCTACGAACCGTAGACTTGAAGCCGCAATTGCGCAGAAATCGTTTCGGGAAGATCTTTACTATCGTCTCAATGTCATCCCGATTTCGCTCCCGCCGCTACGGGAGCGGAAAGAGGATATACCGGAACTCATAGATCTGTTTATACGCCAGTTTGTTGAAGAATATCAATTGCCTGAAATCAGCGTATCCATGGAAGTCATTAAACAACTTACGACTTATGATTGGCCCGGCAACGTCCGGGAGTTAGAAAACGCCATCAAGCGCGCACTCGTCATGTGTTCAGGGCAAATGCTATTGCCTGAGCATTTTGATCCAATCTTAAAGGAATTGGCACCCATAAGCGAACCTGGAAATCTCAACGCTCAGGTGCACGCGATGCTCCAAGCACACATTGAACAGTATATGGGATCCGATACACCGCCAGGGGCACTTTATGCTGAAATCCGAGAGATTTTCGAGAAACCGCTCTTTAAAATTGTGCTTGAGCATACCAACGGAAACCGGAGTAAAGCATCAGATATTCTTGGCATTAACCGAAACACCCTTCACACGAAACTTGTTGAATATGAACTTGTTTCATAAGAGTAGTTTTCAGTTGTCAGATCGATTTTTCTCTCACTGCGAGGCATGAAAAAATCTTTCAGTCGTCAGTAACAAGAGGTGTTGGAATCACCTAAAACTGTTGGATAAATCTAAAATCCTCTTAACTGATAACTGATAACCATGAAATAGTGGAAGATAAAACGTATGGATTTAGCAAAAGTAATTGGTACCGTTGTCGCAACCCGAAAAGACCCAAGTTTAGAAGGCACGCGCCTCCTCGTCGTCCAACCTTTAGACGAGAACCAAGAACCGATTTCTGACCCACTCGTCGCAGTTGATACATTAAACGATGCCGGGGTTGGTGAAATCGTCTACATCGTCACAGGCGGTGATGCCGTCAGCGTTATACCCGGAAAACGGATGCCGGTTGATGTCGCCATCGTCGGAATTGTAGATTCTCTCTCTGTGACCCATGCAACGAACACTTCAAAAGAAACGCCACCAGAAACGGAGTCTTAAAAATGTACATAGCTAAAGTAATCGGAAAAGCCGTTTCTATCGTTAAACATGCTGCATACGAAAACCGCACCCTGCTGCTCGTCCAACCGTTAAGCGTCAAGTCCGAACTTGTTCGCACGCCAACGATTGCTGTTGACTACGTTGGTGCCGGTGAAGGGGACACAGTGATTGTGGGTGCAGGTCCCGGCGTTGCACAAGAGGTTTTCGGGGTTGAAGACGCGCCTATCCGAGAACTTATCATGGGTATCGTGGACACAGTTGATATAACATTTCAGGAGGAAGAAGAATGAGCCGTATCGTCATACCTATCTGTTGCCTTTTATTCATGGCATTACACCTCAACGCGTGTAGAGTCGCACAGGTGTTATCTACACAATACAGCGAGAATATAGCCAGTGCCGCTTACGGCACCGAAGCGAACCATCCCGGTGTGAACGATGGAAATCTTAAAACACTCGCGACACTTCCAGCACAAAACGAACGGAATTTCATCATCCAATTCGCTGATGTTCATCCCGTCCGGAAAATTGTTATCCACAATGGAAATCTGTTTCGATTTGCGATGGATTATCTGAACGAAGAAACCGGCCAATGGGAGACGTTTGATACAATCGTCCAGCGACGCAATGTTGGCGACGAAAGGGCGCAAGCGGAGTTCATCTTTGATAGGCTAAACTTCCAGACGAAGATGATTCGCGTCACCGTCACTCGGACGGTTGATGATGCTGTTATCAACAAAATAATGGCAGAACCGGGCGACAAAATCGTTGACCGACGGACAACGCTTGCGGGTAGGTACTTCCCACATTATCGCGTCATGCAACCCTCAGTGGCACAAATCCGTGAGATTGAAATCTACCACCTCGCCGAAAAGTAGACGGTTAAATAGTTGTCAGTAACAAAGCGTCGGCGCGTTTTGTAAGCGCGCCGATCAATCACACATCATTAATTGTCCAACCTACAGTCAACTTCTTGGCTTCATAAACGCCACATTCTTTAAAGAAAAACGGGACGACCGACAACAAACACTATAAAATAAAAGATGC
>JAPPDN010000066.1 GCA_028824575.1 Candidatus Poribacteria bacterium
ATACTCTTCAGGGAGACCGATGTCAAATCGTCTGCCTTTGACGACATATCCTGAAAACCCATCTGCTTTGCGCAATTCGTCTAAACAGGACGTGAGTTGAAATTCGCCGCGCTCGCGCAGATTATGAGAAATGTTCTGTTCGAGAAAATCAAAAATCTGCGGTTGTATTACATAAATCCCGAACACCGTCAAGAACTCGTCTACCGCCATTCCATCTATGTGTAAATGCTCCATCGCATACTCAGGGTCCGGCTTCTCGTAAAACTCTGTTACCGATAGCAATGCGTCCTTTTCTTTCCATACGCCGGTAACACATCCGAAGTTTGACAACAGCTCAATCGGTGTCTTTTTGAGTCCTACGACGCTGTGTCCTACGCGTTCATAAGCCTCGACGACTTGTTGTGCGCAACATTTTTCCTCATCTGAACCGTAAAGATGGTCACCGAGCATGAGCAAGAAAGGTTCGTTGCCAACCCATTCCCGGGCACAGTAAACAGCGTGCCCGAAACCTTCCTGAACGTCTTGTGTAACGAACGTCACTCGGCTCCCCAATTCCAGCAGATAATCGCAATATGCCTTATTTTCTTTACTGAGTTTATTGTAGTGTTCAATCCGCGGTGGCGTTTTGAAAAACGATTCAAAGAGTTCTATATCCCCTTGTTGGACAATAAGACAGACTTCCTCAATACCTGCCTTCACTGCCTCTTCAACGATTGCCATAATTGCGGGTTTTGCTTGCCCAGCACTGTCAATCACAGGGAAGAGTTCCTTCTTCATCGCCTTTGACGCGGGGAACAGTCGAGTCCCAAACCCGGCGGCGGGGATAACTGCCTTGCGGACATGCCTGCCAGCCTCAATCACCAATTTCAGACACGACATCTGCAAATCTTGTTCAATAATCTCTATAACGCGCGCTTGACTCTCTTCGTCTTTCACAATGAATTGGGCTGACCCGTCCCCCTGTGAGCCGACACCTTTACCACCCCAGATATACGGCTGAATCGGTTCATAATTGAGGACTTTGTGGAGGACAGGTGCCGTTAATTGTGAGGGGCATGCTGGAATCAGATGTTTGTCAAACTCACTTTGCGCGCGGGTCATTAGTTTGCCTACTGTTTCTGCGTCTCCGTCTCGGAGTGCTTGATATGCCTCTTGTGTAATCTGCGCGCTTATGGGGCCGAGGTAGTGTTGTACATTTTTCTCTAATTCGCTCTCAGCGAACGGATAGCAGTGATTTAATTGGTTCAATATTAGAAGTGTATCTTTACCGGCACCGAGATCAACAATCACGAGGTATAAGTCTTTCGGCACACTGAGTTCTCGGATATCAACATTGTCGCCATCGAACGTCATCAGGATAGGCCGTTGGTAGGCACACCCTTGGTCCATCCGTCCACAACGTGAAGGTGTTGTCGTCTCACCGCGGTAGGCGTATTCCATTTCGTCGCGTGTTGTCATCTTGAGATCATAAGTGCGGTTGAAGGCACGCGCGACCAACACACTGATGGCTGCACTTGAAGACAATCCTTTTTTGACGGGTAAATCGGTGAGATAATTATCGATTTCCAGCCCTTGTACCCGGTAGTTGGTTAAAATTTGATATGCGACCCCGGCAGCATAACTAAAAAATCCGCCTTTTTCAGCCTCGGTGAGCAGGGCACTCCGCTCCATAGGTAGGCTATAGGGACCGTGGCGCGTGCCATCACTGAGAGTTGTATTCAAAATCAGCTGGGTTGGATTCGGCTTAACCTCGGCATATACGCCTTGGTTTGTGCTGGTTATTAAAGTATAGCCCTTTTCAATTTCTGAGTTATTTTGCCGGTACCTCGCTGCCCAATCGCTGTGTTCTCCGAATAGACAAATTCTTCCCGGCACGAAAAGTTTCATAGTGTGTCCTTATAAATTTTAAAAAATAAAGATGCTTACCAGCGTCTCACTCAAATCGATATTGGATTGCTTCGGCAACAGCATAGTAGCCTATTCGACGATAGACCGAGTTGGAAATTGGATTCCCCAAATCGGTGTAGAGAATACAACGCTGCCCATCATCACGAATTTGATTTGAGAGGCTCGCGACGCAAACGCTGGCGTACCCACGCTTTCGATTTTCTGGAGGTGTATAGACAAGCTGCACGCGTGTTACACCTTCAACGGGGACTGTACGCGCTGCCATCGACACAGGTCCAGCACGGTCCCATAGCCAAATCTGTCCAGCGGGAACCCTGCGATCAACAATATCTTCGGCATCGATTTCTTCTACATCCATATCAGTGTAAAAGCGTCGAACCCAGTCAACAAGGCGTTCTCGGTCATCAAGAACTGCTTTGCGAAAGTGGCCTTCAATTGTAGTAGGTTCTTCCACTTTATCTACTTCATAAAGTCGCTGTCCCATGAACGGAACTACTGCCGACTTTTGCCGTTCTGCCCACTGCCCTGCAAAATATGCTGCTGTCGCGGCATCTCCGACCACCCCGGGCAACTTTACGCCTGCGTCTGATATTGCATCCACCACTGGTAGCACTACTTCGGGCACCATCGGTGTGACAACTGCGCGAAAACTCAACGGAGACTGAAAGACGACACCAACAACAGCATTTCCATCCGTCGCTACCCAGTAGCAACCGGGTTCAAAGCGCGCAACTCGGGCGTGTAAAAGCGTCAGAATCAGATTATGGTGGACCGGTTTTGAATTCAGAAATCCGCCTGCTTTGTCCAATACCGTACTTGCATCATCGCTAAAAGAAATCTCAATCGCCATACTTATATTATATTATGAAGTTAATCCGTAGGTCAACCCAGTTTTCACCAATAGGCATCTCAAGAACGCAGAGTGGACGCTACAGAATTCACTGCGTTCGGCTTTGTGCCCATTGGCATCGTTGTATCCAGTTCTCTGCTGAAAGTACGGTTCCCAATGGCAGTGCTGCGTTCTCTGCTATTGACTGAAATGCGGTTTGTGCAGTCTCATAATCTTTTTGTTGATAAGCATTGATACCGATTAACCTCCAAACTTCTAATATCAGTTTTCCGTGCTGTTGCGGCATCAAGCGTTCCATCGCTTGATAAAGGTATGCGTTGCTTATCTGCCACGCTTTTTCTTTCTCAAGCAGTTCACCTGTTAAGAAATAGGGCAACCAACTCTCTGGTGCCGTTTGTATACATATCGATAAAAGTGCCATTTTTTCTGATACAGGTTTCGACGCAACGAGTACGTCACGAAGCAGTTGGCGAAGCGAACGTTCTTCTCGCATTGCACCATTCGGTTGGCTCTGGACTCTATCAGGATAAGATAACGCTGCGATTCGCTTCATACGCTGTCGCTCAAATGTCTCATATTCTGTTTCAATAGAAACGTAGGCATCCATCGCTTTTTCATGTTCGTTCTTTAGCCAATAAATATCACCTATCAGCAGCAACGCCTCTGGACTGAATCGAGTGTCTTCCGCGCTTGCGATGCGATTCGCTAAGGATAATGCTTTCTCGTAATCCTGCATCCGATAGGCACTGTACATAAGTCCTCGTAACGTGCTTAAGTTATCGGGTTCATCTGATAGCATTGTTCCAAAGGTCTCTACAGCGGTGACGAAATCTTTTCGGTAGTATGCCTGCCATGCAGTATCTCGCAGCGCAGCCATCTCGTGTGTGCAGACCTGTTCAAAAGCACTCCGCCGCTTTAAACGGTACGCAGTATAGTTTATATCGGCATCCCGCAAAGGGACACCCGCCAAAAAATCAATCCACTCCGTTTCAAGCGACTGGAGATCCTTCCCGTAATGTTTCACAAAATTACCGGTCGGGAAAACACCTTTAAACTTTTCGATACCGTAGGTATCCACAAGAAACCGCACGAAGGAACCCGCCAGCAGATAACTCCGCGAACCGGCATGCCCCCAAAATCCGATTCCCATGATAGCTGACAACGGGGGCGCGATCTCCATCTCGCGCATCGCTTTTGCCCACTGATGTGCTGTAAGTTTACCTTCACTCCAATCTGCAGCGACTGCAATCCCTTCATGAAGTCCAATCTTCAGGCTCACTTTCAGAGGCGACCACGGCACAGTCAAGACATGTGCCAATTCGTGCTTCAAGACAGGGTGTGGAAAGCCTTGGGCGTGGATATGAAACCCATATCCGAACGGGTCTTCCACAGATGTGCTGCCTGCACCAATTAACTGCTTTTTCTGCTCAGGAGACGCGTAGACATAAGCACGGACTTTCCGAGAGAGTTCATCTCCGTCTGGCATGAGATAAGCGGACAATTGGGCATACTGAAATTCACAATCCTCAACGATATTTTCAATCTCTGCTTCAAGTGGGCGGGCGTAGAAGATTTCAAAATGTTCAGTTTCACGGAAGCCGCCAAGTTTCTGGGCAATATCCTCGCGAGTTGGACGGATGCCCAACGCGCCTGCATAGACTTGGAAACCGAGTAAACAGACGACTAACAGATACAACCAGACACGTTTTGTAAGCGAACTGAACAGTTTACGCCACCTCAACTGAGGCATCAAGTCTGTGTCCCTACTTATTTCACATAGACTGACGGTAAGCCCTAAAAATAGAAGTGCCCACAGTAGCGTTTCTGCGCGAGCGATCAGTAGTGTGCTTGTTATCGAGATAACGAAATCGTAAATCGGTCCTGGAAAGTACCCAAATGTCGCGTGATATGCGAATACTGGCGGATGAAATATCAGATTGATAACCACCGGAACACAGGTAAGCACGAGAAACCCGATATATGCCAAATATGCCAACCATCGCCTCTTAATCCAGACCCCAAAGACAGTTCCCGCTG
>JAPPDN010000081.1 GCA_028824575.1 Candidatus Poribacteria bacterium
GCACAGATGATCTCTACGGAATGCGCCGCAAATTCAGCGTTCATTTCGCTCTCTACATCGTTCTGAATACAATCTATAAACGCACTAAATTCTTGCTGTCCATCGTCTCCACTACCGACATCTATCCACTGTTGCTTCGGTTGCATTTTGATTTCTGCTTGCGTGCTACTCCACATCCCCATCGGATCAAGTGGATGTGGGGTCGGCGGTTCAAACGCCGGTTCCGCGGCAAAAACTTCCAAACGGTTTGCTGACGCGTCAAAGGTCATGGTAGCCTCAGTACCGACGAGATGCACCTTCCGAATGCCACCTTGTGCGTGGCTCTGCCACCCGTAACGTCCGCCAGCGATCGTTGCTGTAATTCCATCTTCTAAGGTCAAAACTAAAGCCCCAAAGTCCTCAAGTCCGCAGTCACGGTGCTCTTTGAAGAAATAGTTCGCCGTTCCACCGAAAACACGCTGCACGCGTTTCTGTGTCAACCAATTCACCATTGACACCGCATAGACCCCGACATCGAACATTTCAGGTTTGGCTTCAACGAAGCTATAACGTTCCAGCGTGGGGTTTTGGACTCTTTTTTCGCCGACGGGTGCGGTGCCGGGGTGTCCTTTGGAGAAGAGCACGTCGCAATGAATCGCCTGAAGTTCACCGATATGCCCACTCGCCAATGCCTGCTGAACGGTGCGTGCCCAAGTGCTATGAATGTTGCTAAACATCTGGGTTCGGACACCGCTTTTTTCTACTGCAGTGATGATCCCTTTCGTATCTTCTGGATTAAGTGCCATCGGTTTATCGAGATAGACGTGTTTTCCCGCCTCAGCGCATTTTGCACCTATACGTCCGCGACGTTCCACATCTGTACAGAGACTCACAATATGTACATCTTCGCGCGCCAAGGCTGCGTCGAGGTCTATGAATGGCAAATCCATTGATTCAGCCAGCGAACGTGCCAATTCAAGTCGTTCTGTCGGTGCGTCTGGTTCATCGGCGAATGCTACTAACCGACAACGCGCATCCTGTGCAAAGTTTGAGGCGTAATTCTCTTGATGCGTACGATGCCCACCGAGCAAAAGAACTCCATATTTTCCGTTCTGCTGCATCTTTAATCCTCCAATGTTATAGGCTGACCGTTTTCAAGCGACTGTGCGATAGTCGCTGCCAGTTCACCTGTTCCACCGAATTCCGGCGCGATCGCGTTCTGGTAATGTCTACCGACTGGCGTTTCATGATAGATAACGCCTTTGTTACCGACCAACATGATGTCAACTGCAGTTTCAACATCGACTCGATTGACACTCAACAGTGCCATCTGCCCCGCAACATAATGAACCATTACCGTAACCTGTGCTCCCGTTGCGTCGCCTTGTGCATAGACGCGCGCCGGTGTGGAGGGTATCCACGCATTCGCGAGTGCTGTCACCTCTGCCGCCGATGGCAGCAGATTCGCTGTATCACCCGCTACGTGTAGTACACACCGCAGGAACACTGGACTCCCGATCCGTTCTTTCTCAAGCACAGATTGAACCGATTTTTTAAGCAATTCCATCTTTTTTCCTTTCTAAATTTTGTTGGTTTTACCGTAATGCAAAACCACGAGCCTGCAACATCGGCGCAGGCGACTCCAGAGGAAGACACTTCAATCACGAAACCACGCGTATCACTCCGCAAGATAAGTTGAAAAAACAAAAAATATTGACGAATCTGCCGACCTTATGCTATATTTTATGATGTTATGGCACGTGGAACGTGCCTACTACTATCTTTACCCTTTTGGAGGATAACGATGCCACTGAAAACCCTTGAACAATTAGTTACCGAAGCGAAAGCAAACGTTGGACACATATCGCCCGACGAACTCACAGAGGCTACAGACACAATCATCCTCTTAGATGTTCGGGACGAACCCGACTACGACGAGGAACATCTACCGAATGCCGTTTCACTGCCGCGCGGCTATCTTGAACTTGATATTGATGAGATCGCCTCTGACGCGGACACACACATCGTTACCTATTGCGGTGGTGGTACCCGTGCGACGCTTTCCGCACACACCTTAAAAAACATGGGTTATGAAAACGTTTCAGTACTCACTGGCGGTTTCCGAGGCTGGAAAGCCGAGGGACTCCCTACCGAAAAGTCTGATGAATAGGTAGCGTTGTTACATTAGCATGGATAGCAGACATTGTCAACATCTTACATCGCAGTCGGGGCGACTCTGCTTCCCCTAAACGCAATCGTCCCGTTCATAATACGCATAGCATAGATACCAATGGAGAAAATATGCGCAACAGATACATCCTCTTAGTACTTATACTCCTCACACTTTTCATCGGCGATGGTATTGGGCAGAAGAAACAACTTAACGTCTTTACATGGGCAGGCTACGTCAGCGATGATATCCGTGAAGGATTTGAAAAGGCGTTTGGGGTTACCGTTCTCGTTGATACCTATGCCAGTAACGAGGACCTGCTCACAAAACTCTTGGCGGGTGCGACAGGATACGACATCATTATGCCATCCGACTATATGGTGTCAATCTTAATCAAGCAAAACCTGTTAGCAGAACTCAACCGCGACAATATTCCCAACTTCCAGAACATTAGTCCGTTATTTCTCGGTAAATACTTCGACCCTGAAAATCAATATTCCATCCCATACACATTTGGCACAGCAGGCATCGCCTACGATTCGGCTGTCGTTTCACCAGCACCGGATAGTTGGACAGTGCTTTGGGATACGCAATATAAGAACCAGTTCAGTATGTTAGACGACCAGCGTGAGACGATCGGTGCCGCGCTTAAACTGCTCGGATACAGCCTCAACACGACCGATCCGGAGGAGATCAAGGCGGCGAAAGAGAAACTCATCGCCCAGAAACCGCTTGTGAAACAGTATAAAAGCGAAGCGGAAGAGCTGCTTATCGCAGGCGATGTCGTTATGGCGCACTGCTGGAGTGGCGATGCGTTCCGCGCCACTGAAACGCGCCCAACGATTCAGTACGTCATCCCGAAAGAAGGCTCAAGTCAGTTTATTGATGCCGTCTGCATCCCAAAATCCGCACCACATAAAGCACTCGCAGAGCAGTTCATCAACTATCTCCTCCAGCCCGAAGTCAACGCCAAGATTACCGCCTTCACGAAATACGGTACCTGCGTACCGACCGCGAAAGAGTTCTTACCCGAAAACCTACGCGAACACAAATTTATCTACCCACCCAAAGAGGTACTGGAATCCCTTGAGTGGCTAAGGGATCCCGGCGATTTTACAAGGCACTACGACCGCGCGTGGGAAGAGATTAAGGCGAAATAGGTGTTTTAACCCACTATCGCTGGCGAGGTTTTAAACCTCGCCTTTTTTAATTTTGCGTTTCGTCCCATTCCCAAAAGACGGTTTATTCTTCCAAACCCCTCCTTTAGCTCCATCGGAGCATCATCCATATAAAAACTGCTTTTTTGAAGAAAACCGAAGTGGTTTCAACTAAAAATGAAAATCCTGTCTTAATGTTCCAAAGTTTGAAATAAAAAGTTCGTATGTAAGAAGGTGGTGTTATGAAGGTCTTAGAAACGTTGTTGTTCATGTTTCGGAACCCAATACCTCTTATCGTTCATTTAACGTGCTGGTTTTTACTTGCTGCTTGGGGAATCGTGTCGGACGATCCATTCATAGAAGGGACGTTGCCCTATGTTAAAGTTATTGTGGAACCTCCTGCATCTATCGGAGATTTTCTAAAAGCTGCCTCAATTATTTGGGACGAAATCATAGAAGATTTAACGAGCACTGGATCTTGGGTGCTTGTCGTTATGCCGTCTTTCCTTATATCTTACCGAGAAGCAGTCGGCAACCTAAAAGGCATTAGCGATGAGCATCAGATATGGATGAAATGGTATCACCGACAACAGGAAGCGACAGCAGAAGGTGACAATTTCGTGGAACCCGCACCGCCATTGAAAAACATGCGAGTCAATTCCTATTTCAGGAAAGCACAAAAAACGTTGTCATTCATGATTCGTAACCCAAAACTACCAATCATTCATTTTCTATACTGGTTTCTTACTTGCTTTTTACTAATCCTCTTACTAATCCTCATAACAGTATTTCCAGATTTTGCTGATCTGGTTCGGACAGCAGAGAACTTCGCTCGCGATTTTTTGTCGGCTGTATCTTTTCTCGCGATAGTTGCTGCTATATTCGGTCTCATTTCCAGTTACCAAGAAACAAGAGGGACTGTGAAAGGAGTAGCCAAAGTACAACAGGCATGGGCGGAGTGGTATTGCCAACAACAAGAAGCGAAAGCACAAGATGTCCCTTTTGACGTGTCTCCGCCATTGTTCCGCATGTATTAACAGGTACACAATACGATTTCAAGGAAAATCTCGTACAGGAGAATATATCATGAAAGTCCGAAAAACACTGTTATTTATGCTGTGGAACCCGACATCTTTTGTCATTTATTTTCTTGCATGTTGGATACTGTTTTCTGCCACACTCACTATATGGGACGAACCCTTCAGATATGGAACAGGACCGGATGCGGCTGAGGCAGCAGAAGGTGCTTTTGAGGATTTGCCTGGGTCCCTCTGGAACTTGGTTACAGCCCTTTCGATCATCATTGAAGAAATCATTCGCGATTTCATCTTTTCTTATAGATTATGCCTGTTTATTCTTCCGCTTGCACTCACATTTAGTTACAGAGAGGCGAGGGGCAGCCGGAACGGTATTACTATGGAACGAAAAGCGTGGGTCGAGTGGTACGAGCGTCAACAGTTAATAAAGGCTCAGCGAGGCACTTATG
>JAPPDN010000648.1 GCA_028824575.1 Candidatus Poribacteria bacterium
TCAAAAACCTCTTTTAACTGACAACTGATAACTGACAACTGACAACTAATATATTATGGCACATATCAAACTTGAAAACGTTGTAAAACGTTTCGGCGATGTCGTCGCTGTCAAAGACTTTAACCTCGAAGTTGAGGACAAAGAGTTCGTCGTTTTTCTCGGTCCCTCTGGCTGTGGTAAAACGACAACGCTCCGTCTCATTGCAGGCTTAGAGAATCCTGAAGAAGGCGACATCTTCATTGACGGGCAGCGGGTCAATGATCTTTCGCCTGCTGACCGGGACATCGCTTTTGTCTTTCAATTCTATGCCCTCTATCCACATCTGAACGTCTACGATAACATCGCTTTTCCACTCAAAGCGGTGAATATCTCAAAATCGGAGATTGATGCCGAAGTCAAGCGGGTTGCGAAAATCCTACAAATAGCTGACATGTTAGATAGGAAACCCAGCGTCCTTAGCGGTGGTGAGATGCAACGCGTCGCGCTCGGACGCGCGATGGTCCGTCAACCCAAGGTTTACCTGCTTGATGAACCTATGGCGAATTTAGACGCAAAGATGCGTGTTGATACGCGCGCCGAAATCAAACGACTCCAACATGAAATCGGCGCGACGACCATCTTTGTGACGCATGACCAAGTTGAAGCGATGTCACTTGCAGACAGAATCGCTGTGATCCATCAAGGACTCCTACAACAGATCGGTACCCCGCATGAAATTTACAATAAACCGCAGAGCCTCTTCGTTGCTGGATTTATGGGCATGCCTACCATGAACCTCCTTGACGCTGAACTCACCCTCAACGAAGCGGAATCTGTGCTACATCTCAGTCACACCGATGTCGATCTTCGCCTCTCACCAGAACGGCAGACGACGATCACTTCAGACGCCCAAAAAAACGGTTTGGTGTTTGGTATTCGTCCTGAGCATATCACAGCAGGGAGTCAACCCAATGAACAAAGTATTTCTGCCCAGGTACATCTCGTTGAACCGCTCGGGGCAGTCAATATTCTTGACATCCGTCTCGGCACGCATGCAGAGACGCAGGACCCTATCTTACTTCGGGTCAGAGCACATCCAACGTTTCCGGTTACGGTAGGCGATACTATCTGGTTAGATTTTGATGAAACAGAAATGCATCTCTTTGACCGGGAGACAGAACAAGCCCTCTGGTGATACCACTAAGGAAATCAGTAATTCAGACGAAAAGGGGAAATATGAAGATACCTTGTCGCTTAGCAGCTTTCGACTTAGATGGAACGCTACTAAGCAGCGACCATAAGTTGTCACCGAAAAACCGCGAGGCACTCCAAGCACTCGCGGCAAACGATATACTCGTGGTATTAGTTTCTGGAAGGATGCACCGTTCTATCCAACCGATTAGCGATCAGATCGGACTCGAAAATCCTATTATCTCTTATAACGGGGGGATGGTACGACATGCCACAACCGCTGAGGTCTATCATCACACGCCTGTTCCATCAGATTACGCCATGGCGGTTGTCAATCACTGTATCGAGCAAGGGTTACATCTCAATTTCTGTCTGAACGATGAACTTTATGTCGCCGAGCGGAATGCATGGAGCGACCTTTATGAAGCACGAACAGGGGTACCAGCTACGGCTATCGGAGACCTACGCGAATTAGCAGGTGAAACGCCAACGAAGCTGCTTATTATCCATACGCCTGAAAAATTGCAACCACTCTTAACGAGTTTCCAAACCGATTACGCTGAGAAGCTTTATGTTACGCAGACCCAAGCAGAATATATTGAATTTATGAATCCGGAGGTTACTAAAGGGCGCGCACTGACAGCACTCGCCAACCGGTTCAACATCCCGTTAAATACGGTTGTTGCTTTTGGCGATAGCTATAACGATGAGAGTCTGCTCAAAACAGCAGGGTTCGGGATAGCGATGGAAAACGCAGTGCCCCCGATCCGTGCTTGTGCCGACTTCATCACAACGACGAATGACGATAATGGGGTTGCAAAAGCGATTTGGGAATTGATTCTTTGACGCAGGAAACCCCTATTGTCCGTAGACCCGCTTTCAAGACGCATAAATCTCTCACTCACCGATTATTGTCTCATGTTCGTATCGTGGAATTTCGTATAAGGAAAATCCGCGACAAGGATGTAGGAATTCCCCTCCTGTTTCAAGTCCATCTTAACAGAGTTGGCTGAAAATTCAAAGTACTTTGCCAGCACCTCTGCTAATTCATGATGTAACCTGGTCATAACCCGGTCATCAACATCAAACCTGTCTTGTGTGATAACCAGTTTCAGGCGCTGTTTAGCGATACTGCTCGATTTCGGTTTGCGCCCGAATAATTGTTTTATGCTGATATTCATCAGAAAACTCCTTATCTCTTTCTCGTGAACCAGTTTAAAATATTGTTCAATATGCCCTTCTGCTCGAAATTATGAATCGGGATGCGCTGCCCAGTAAGTCGGCGCGCGATACGCATATACGCCTGAGCACCGGGTGAACCGTCTTCATAAACGAGCGGAATGCCGCGGTTTGTAGAGGTGATTACACCGCTGTCTTCTGGAACAACACCGATCAACTCAATATTGAGAATATCCAATACGTCGGCTTGATCCATCATGCTGCCATTCCCTACAAGCTGGGGTGAGAAGCGATTTAAAACGAGATTGATCGGTTCAATTCTTGCATTTTGCAGCAATCCGATAATCCTGTCAGCATCCCGAATAGCGGAGACATCTGGCGTTGTAACAACGATGGCTTCGTCTGCACCGGCGGAAGCGTTGCTGAAACCGCGTTCAATGCCAGCGGGCGAGTCAACCAGAACGAAATCGTGCGTCGTCCGCAACTTATCACAAATCGCTTTCATCTGCTCTGGCTGAATATCATCTTTGTTGTTTTTCTGCGATGCCGCGAGCAGCATCAACCCATCAACACGTCGATCTCTAACGAGTGCTTTACTCAGTTCACACTGCTTCTCAATGACATCCATTGAGGTATAAACAATCCTGCTCTCAAGCCCCATCACGATATCGAGATTCCGAAGCCCGACATCTGCATCAACAACTGCAACCGTTTTACCGAGAAGTGCCAGTGCTGTCCCTAAGTTCGCTGTAGAAGTTGTTTTGCCAACACCTCCCTTTCCTGATGTCACTACGATTACTTTTCCCATAACCGGAACCTCCTCTGTTAAAATTTAACAAATTTTTCAACAATAATTACATCTTCTGCCCCGATGCGGGCGATCTCTGGATAACCTCGCGGTTCCTGACTCACCGATGAACGGTTCACATAGTTGCCTATCTGAAGTTTTAACGGCGCGAAATCCATCGCAATAATCACGGCGGATAACCTGCCATTCATCCCAGCGTAAGCACTCCCCCGCAGCGTACCCAACACAACGATGTCCCCACCTGCCTTTACTTCACTACCTGAATTGACATCGCCGTAAATAATAAGACTCCCTTGTGGAAATTCCTCTGTTTGGCCAGAACGAATTGTGTGTGCTACAATCCGAGAGGGTTCACTGTCCCGAGAGGTACGGGTATCCGTCGTTGGCGATATTACATGCGTCGTTGGCGCAGCAGCGATAGGCGGCAAGACCGGTTCATCAGCAACTTCGACACCACGCACTGTGAGATCGTAGGTTTGCTGGAGCTTTGAACTGAGAAGTTCGATCTCCTCCTCTTTCAAGGTTGGAGACTTAAGATCAATTTGCACCGATGCCCCCGCTAAAGAGCGATTCATACGGGTTATTTCCTGCTCGATCGCAGCTTCAACTTCTGATATTGATAGATGGGGCCTGATGATCAGGTGCAAGCCATCTCCATAGGCTCTGAGTGCCACAGTCGAATTTGCCATTTTGCTATTCATTCCCAACTTCAGTAGTATTGCGGTTAATCTCGGGGGCGAGTGTTTCGATGCTAAGTGACATCTGGTATTAAGCCTTTTCCAACTGCGCTAAAACGTAAGGACCTTCAGGAATCGCAGCAATTTGGACATCTGCCCCGTAGCGGGCTAAAATTTCGTCTATACCTTCCTGCGCACTTTTTAAGGGATGCACGAAGAGTTTTGTCCGCTGGTGGTAAGGGATGCCGTCGGTATAAAAATAAATATCTGCCTTCCGGGCAACTTTCGCTAATTCTTCAAGTTGCCACTGATCAATAACAAAGTTTGCTGGATTGTAAAGCCCTTGGACAAACGCCGTTAAATCATCAGTCTTAAAAATTAGGTCGGTAAACGGTTTGCTGCCGATCCCTTCGCTGCACGCCGCAACAAGTAAGATACTACCACCCTGCCTCACGATTTCAACAGCCGTAAGTAAACCTTTGATTGCTTGATAAAATGTTGTGTCCAGTGGATACCCCGCACTGGAGACGACGACCGCGTCCGCTGGTGTTGGTAGTGTAACCTTTGCCTGTTTTTCCACACATGCCGCACCGACACGATGGGATTCAACCATATCGCCCGCGAATACGCCGGTGATTTGACGGTGCTTGTCAATCGCAACATTCAGGTTAAAATCAACACCCGCCATCAGCGCAATTTCGGTCGCTTCAATGTGAAACGGATTTCCCTCTAAAATGCCGACTGCCGACTTCGGATGTTCCATGAGTTCGGGCCCGTGCATCACCTTCATTGTCTCAACAGAGGCAACCCCTGGACAGATCGCCTTCCTGCCGCCAGAATATCCAGCCATCAGGTGCGGTTCAATCAAGCCCGTCGTGATCTTCAGGTCCGATTCGAGGTAGGTTTTATCAATATGAACGGGTGTGCCGTTTCGGGTCTTACCTAAATATTCGTG
>JAPPDN010000397.1 GCA_028824575.1 Candidatus Poribacteria bacterium
AAAATTGTCCTCGTAAACAAAATCGTTTCCTGTGTTATAAGGCGGATCAATGTAAATCATTTGGACCTTACCAAGCAGCGAGGTCTGCAAAGCCTTTAGCACATCAAGATTGTCACCTTCTATAAAGATGTTTTCGGTTTTATCGAAGTCAATGCTCTCTTTGCGGCATGGTCGTAGTGTTTTTGCAGTTGGTGCGTTCGCGAGTATCAGTGCTGCCCGTTTTCCTGGCCAATCAAGCCGATATCGCTCCTGTAGCCCTTCCACGATATGTTCACTGAGCTCTTGCCGAAGATGGTCAAAATCTATCGATAGGCGCAACTGTCCTGTAAGTTCGTCGGGTGCTTCGGTCACACAGGAGGGGAATATCTCACGAATCTTCGCAATGTTATCCTGATTCATGTCAGAAGTGCGCAAATTTAGTTTGTTCATATCCACTCTTTCAATCTTCAAAGTGAGAAAAATTATTCTTTATTCTTCAAAAATTCCAGCCTTGGGTTGTTCTTCAAAACAACCATGGATAGCCCCACGACGGATATACGATGCATTTGGATTCTGAACTTTGTGCAGCGTTCTGGCTCATATTTAGATCGATTTCACATCAGTTGAAGGTGAAAGTTGGCGGAATATTTGTTGCACATTGATCCTAACTGCATCCGAGGTGAAGCTATTGTCACGAAAGACAACACGAAGGGGTATGCGCCTTGCCAATTCTTTTATCAAGTTTTCCGTCACGTCTTGATCAAAACAGGCGACAAGATCATTATCATTGACGAAAAACACAGTTTTGCTCTGTACATTCTCTTGGCGGATGGGTAATGCCAGATCAAGACCTAAATCAATTAGCACTTGGAACAGTAGGTCTTCATGTGTTCGATCGCATTTTACATTATCAACCATTCCCAACAGTTGAGACTGGTTCAATTCGCCGGGGCGATAATAAACATCCTCCATGTTTGATGTGTCTACCTTGAGTGCCCTGAAGCCTACATCTTGGTTCCAGTCTGGATGAAAATTGCCCCCCCATTTTTTCTCCAGCACGACGAATGCGTTCACGGCTGACCTCTGAAATTGTCTTGAATCCAGCGCTAAATGCGTCAGACTTCTTATTGACCAATTCATCTAACTGCACCATGATGAACCTGCGATTTCCTCCATCGGAAGCGTTTTGGAGCATGACAGAATGTGCGGTAGTTGATGATCCTGCAAAGAAGTCAAGAACGATATCTTCGTTCGCGGTAACCATTTCAACGATTTCTTGCAGGACTAATTCGTCCTTCGGATAATCAAAAAAATTGCCGCCAAGCAGAGTGCGTAGGCGTTTGGAGGCAGCACGTCCATCTTGATAAAAGACGCTATAGGGTACTTGCTGTTCTTTCTCTTTCAAGTAACGTTTCCTGCAAGGCACTGAATTCTCGTCGTCACCGAAGTGGATGTGACCATCTTCGATCAATTCCTGCATGTTCTTCGGATCACTGATTCTCCATCCAGAAGATGGGACTTTAACAGGCTTGTTTGTCCTCGGATGAAGCACATCATATTTTGGTCCACCACCACCAGGCCATGAGATATTATCTGGGAAGTAAATCCCACGCGCATCAGCATGAGAATAATGTTTATGATCTTTTGCGGGATGACCATCGGCCAAGCCGGAATACCAATTCTTTAACCCTTTCGTCATTGCATTGTAATCCTCTCCGTGTTGCCGCTTCAAGCGCTCGTATTGTGCATAAATGTCGTCCAACCCTTTCTTGCGCTGACGCCAGATTATTTTGTTTTCGCGCAGATATTGCGAGTCACGGGCATAGCAGACTATATATTCATGGGAGACGGATATGAATCGTGAGTCATTTTTCCGACCAGCCGCCCATACCATATCGGCGATGAAATTTGGCCGACCAAAGATTTCATCCATGACCATGCGCAAGCGTGGTTGCTCTCCTTCATCGCAGGAGACAAATATTGCACCGTCTTGAGTCAATAGTTTTTTCGCCTGCCGTAGCCGAGGGGCCATCATAGTTAGCCAATTTGAATGAAATCTTCCGTTTCTCTCAGGATTAGCCACAAGTCGTTTACCGTACTCGGTTCGTTCTCCTGCCGATACCTCCTGATCGGTTTGATTTGTGGCAAAGCGGTCTCGGTAGATGAAATCTTTACCCGTGTTGTAAGGCGGATCAATATAGATCAACTTGATCTGTCCGAGATAGGCGTTCAGCAAGAGCTTGAGTGCATCAAGATTGTCGCCTTCAATAAATAGGTTTTTGGTCGTGTCAAAATGAAGACTTTCATCTGGAACAGGGCGCAAGGTTTTTGTCGTCGGCGAATTTGCTAAATCCAGAGATTCCCGTTTTCCTGGCCAATCAATCCGATACCGCTCTTTCGGTCCTTCTACGACATGATCGCTTAACTCTTGGCGAAGCAGGTCAAAGTCCACTTTCAAACGTAGGTTACCCGTTAGCTCATCCAGCGTCTCGGTCACGCAGCCTGGAAACATTTCGCGGATCCTCATAACATTACCCCGATTCACTTCGGAAGTGCGCATCTTTAGTTTATCCATACCTATTCATTCAGTCTTGAAGTGGCAAACTTTCCTTCTAATCCTTCGCAGGATTACGGACAATCTCCAAGAAGTTTACCGCACAAAAACATTTTGAGTCTCACAAATCAATCGCTTTATATTCGGAGAAATAGAGTCTCACATTGACCCAAGTCACATTCGCAGAGTGAGACCCAAGTTTGTCGCTTACGGTCAGGAAGATAGTGTATATTCCCGTACATCATCGTTTATAGTTCAAAATGAGATACATAACTCAGCAGGTCAATTAGGAATTTCGTACCGATTTACTACGGTTAGTTGAGTGTGAAGCGTGTCATCTCGGTTAAAGATGTCTTCCAGTGGTATCTCCATCATACCTGGGAGTAAACTTCCCCACTTGGCAAGGTCCTTTTTCGGTCCATCATTTAAACCGTCCCACCAATCAGGTGCTATTAGGATGTTTTCGCAGTACGCGAAAAAGAAATTCAAAAGTGCATGAATGACGGAATCGTTCGGTATCAATTTCAGGCTATCGATCAATTTCTGGCACGCTCTTCCGTGTTCGGCTAACCAGTTAAATACGACCACGCCATATTCTCCTCCGAAGAAGGATGAGAAAGACATTTGATCAAGCATTGAAGGTAATTCTCCAAGATCTTGGAGTTTGACTCCATTGAAATCCCGATCTGGGAATATAGCCCCAGAACACATCACGGGTGGTGGTTCTGCAAACTCAATAACGTAACCCCGAACTGCCTCAAAGTGCTGTTCAGTGAGAATGGAGTCATATATAGACTTATAGTGGCGAAGATCTCTGATTCCGACACGCACTCCAAGCTCATATTCCTGAATAAAATTCTGAATCATAAGTTGGTCTACAAACTCTCGTCCTTTATCCACACTCTTTATAGTAGGCACAAACCGGTCGGCACCTATTTTGAAATAAAGTTCTCGTGCTATGGCTCGGTATCCGACGAGAAAACATTGTTCAGGAGTGCCAACAAAATTTTTGACTTCCAGGGGCCTAAATATATCGTTATCGTGTTTTGCACAGAATCCTGTAAATGTGGAGGCTTGATTTATCCCTTGGAGAACAGGTTTATTCATACCCTTCTCTGTAAACGTCCCAACGTCCAGATTCCGGACTTTGGAGTACACATGCCCTTTCCGAGAGATCCGGCGCAAACTGCCCGACTTTGAAACAGTGTGAGCTTTGACAATCCCGCCGTGACATCTTTCCTGCCACTCGCTTGGGGCTAGACAAACTCTTTCAGAAAACGCCTTATTGAATTTTTCTGTGATATTCCAAAGTTCTGGATTTTCCTGGCTCTCTCGATTCATATGGCAACGCTTGTATTTTTTGCCCGACCCGCACCAGCATTTGTCATTTCGCCCGAGTCCTCCTGTGGTCATGGTGACTATTTCAATTCGGTCAGGTTATATACCAACGGAGAAATACATGTGCACACTAGCCTCAACTTTCCTAATGAAAAGCCTTCGTCAGTGAAAGGAGTAATTCTATGTTACTATTTTCAATCAATCTCATCCCATCCTGGTCAAACCGCTCAACAGCATCGCGTAATCTATATAATTCCTTGTGTAGATGAGCCAGACACAATGCTTCTTCCACTTCAATTATCTCGGTTCCAGCCGAACGTACGACAGTGGCAAAGACAGGTTACGAATTTTGCGGCGGGATTGGAATAGCGACTGAGCCGTTTACACACATCATCTTCATGCATATTCCCGGTTCAATGGATAATATCTGTCTTGAAGGATCCTTCGTCTTGTTCAACAAGGAAGCAGTTATTGTACATGTTCTTCTCCCCAAATATTGGATGCTTGTATGCACCTTTGAAGAATTGGATATACGTGTTTGCCAAATCCAACAATCCAGAACATGTTAACCTGACCGAATAGTTGTTGAACCAATTCGATTCAGTGTCTTTATGCCGCCGATACCATTTATAAAGGCTGTATCGGAACACGATTGACTTGCTTGTGTCGTCATGCTCTTTTCAAGATAGGGCTTTGTTACTTTCCAAAGATACCTAGGCTGTCCCGACCAATCATTCAGGAACTTGTGCATGGATAGTTTCCTGCGCAGGCGGTGTCGAATGGGATATATGAGCGCTTTATATTAATATGTATACAAGCCGTTGCGCGTGTGTATTCTGGTCAACTGGGACATTGTGCCAGCAATTCCCACTAAGTTCAAAAGTTCTCTGAGACGGGGAAATTCCACTGTTAT
>JAPPDN010000037.1 GCA_028824575.1 Candidatus Poribacteria bacterium
ATTCAACCTATAATACCGCGAATCTCGCGGCGGGGAGTGTCAATGCTGTGTCGTTTTCGCCCGATGGGACTACACTTGCGTTTGGGTTACCAGAGCGTAGGGGGATCAGTCTGTGGAATGTTTCAACAAGAACATCCATCGCCGCCCTTACTGGACATACGCAGAGTGTCAAGTCTGTGGTCTTTTCACCGGATGGGACGATGCTCGCGTCCGCATCTGATGACGACACAGTGAGGTTATGGAACGTGGCAACAAAGACATCCATCACCACCCTTACCGGGCATACGGATGCGGTTAGGTCTGTGGTCTTTTCACCGGATGGGACGATGCTCGCGTCCGCATCTGATGACGATACGGTGAAATTGTGGGACGTGGCGACAAGGACAAACACCGCTACCCTTACCGGGCATACGAGTGATGTCCGTTCCGTAGTTTTTTCGTCCGATGGGACTACCCTTGCTTCGGGGTCAACTGATAAAACAGTGAAGTTATGGGACGTGGCGACAAGGACAAACGCCGCCACACTCCAAAACAGGGCTGGGGCCTCTTCCGTTGACTTTTCACCCGATGGAACTACCCTCGCCGCCGTTTCAGGAAGTAGGGTCGAACTGTGGAACGTAGCCAGAAAAGAAAATATCGCCACTCTCTACCCGCGTCTGTCTCGCGAGTCGGTAACGTCTGTGTCGTTTTCACCTGACGGGACAATCCTCGCTTTAGGGTCTGGAGGATCAGGCAGCACTCACCTTATTGAGTTGTGGGACATAGCAACCAGGGAAAGAATCGCCACTTTTGCAGGACATACAAGGACGATCACTTCCGTGTCGTTTTCACCCGATGGAACGATGCTTGCTTCGGGGGGCAGCAAAGTTAAACTGTGGGACGTCTCTGAATGGTCAGGACCTGCTGTGGTCAACACCGCGCCAAGATTCAGCGCAGGCAGTACCAGTCGCACAATACCAGAGAATACCGCAGCCGGTGTAAACATTGGCACTGCTATAGTAGCTACCGACGCGGACAATGACACACTCACTTATACCCTTGGTGGCACCGATGCAGCATCATTTGATATTGATAGTACCACTGGACAACTCAAAACCAAAGCCGCACTCGACTACGAGACGAAAACCACCTATACCGTAACCGTCACTGTCTCCGATGACATCTGGACAGATACAATCACCGTTACTATCAACATCACCGACGTAGTAGGCGAAAACAGGGCCCCGGTGTTCACCGCGGGTGCCAGCACCACCCGCACAATCTTAGAGAACACCGCAGCAACCGTAAATATCGGCACTGCGGTCTCCGCGACCGATGCAGATGACGACACGCTCACCTATAGTCTGGGTGGTACCGATGCAGCAGCGTTTAGTATTGTTAGCTCCTCTGGGCAGCTACAAACCAAGGCAGCATTGGACTATGAAACGAAAACCTCCTATACGGTAACGGTTGCTGTCTCTGATGGGAATGGCGAGAGTGATAGCATCACCGTCACCATCAATGTTACAGATGTAGCTGAAACACCGATTACGCCTGTCAATGCCCGCACACAGCAGGTGCAAGATGCTATCGTTGCAGCAGTACCGGGTGTGAATAATGCTGACGATGTAACCGCAACACATCTCGCGGCAATTACATTTTTCAATCTCCGCGGTAAATCAATTACCTCGTTGAAACTTGGTGATTTTGATGGTCTCACCGGATTGACATATCTTCTCTTGAATAATAACGATTTATCATCCTTACCGTCTGGTATTTTTGACGAACTCACAGCACTGAACTATTTATACTTAGCTTCTAACGATTTTAACACTTTGCCGTCTGGTATTTTTGACGAACTCACAGCACTGACACATCTCAGTTTGGCCCTAAACGGTCTGACCACTTTGCCGTCGGATATCTTTGAAAACCTCACAACACTGAGCAGTATCCAACTACAAAACAACGCTCTGAGTTCATTGCCGGAGGGTATCTTTGAGAACCTCACAGCACTGAACGATCTCTCTTTGAGTGGGAACACCGTTGATCCGTTACCGCTCACCGTGTCGCTGAAAAAAGTCGCAAATGGACAATTCAAGGCAGTCGCACCTACTGGTGCACCATTTGATATTGTGCTGTCACTCACGGTCACAAACGGTAGCATCAGTGGTGGTGCAACCACTGTCACGATTTCAAAAGGTAGCGTCGAAAGTAGCACTCTCACCGTGACGCGCACATCTGGCACAACTGCTGCTGTCACTGTGGATATTGGCACGTTGCCGGGGCTGCCCAGCAACTCTTATTCTGGCTTCGCGCTCGTCAAATCTACTACTGACTTACCACTCACAGTTATCAGTAGTGGTACTATCAACAGCGCACCCGTATTCACAGAAGGTACCAGTGCCACGCGCACCGTAGCAGAAAACACAGCATCCAGCACAAACATCGGGAGCACAATAGCCGCCACTGATGCGGATAATGACACGCTTACTTACACCCTCAGTGGTACAGATGCGGCATCATTTGATATTGACAGCACCACTGGGCAGTTGAAAACCAAGACCGCACTCGACTACGAAACCAAAACTGCCTATACTGTAATCGTCACTGTTTCCGATGGCAGCTTAACAGATACCATTACTGTTACTATCAATATCACCGACGTAGTGGAGAACACCACACCCGTATTCACTGACGGCACCAGCACCACCCGCACTGTTGCAGAGAACACCGCAGCCAATACAAACATCGGCACTGCCGTGGCTGCTACAGATGCTGATAACAATACACTCACCTACACCCTCAGTGGTACAGATGCGGCAGTGTTCAGTATCGTCAGCACATCCGGGCAACTCCAAACAAAGGCAGCCTTAGACTATGAAACCAAGACCTCTTATTCCGTAACAGTCACCGTTTCCGATGGCAATGGTGGCAGTGATAGCATTACCGTCACCATCAATGTTACGGATGTAACCGAAGGGACAATTAATCCGCCACTCAGTCAACGTACCCGGCAAGTGCGCGATGCGATTGTTGCAGCAGTGCCGGGCATCAATTCCGCAGCCGATGTAACCGAAGCACACCTCGCGGATATAACAAGACTTGTAATAGGTCATACTAACATCGGAACGCTGAAATCTGGAGATTTCAATGGGCTTTCTTCACTAACAGAACTCTCCATGGTGCGTGCTTCTCTGACCTCGTTGCCGTCTGGAATATTTGACAGTCTCCGAGCATTAGAAACACTAATTATAAGCAGAAATAATTTGAGTGCGTTGCCAGCAGGTTTATTTGACAAAAACACCGCACTAAAAACGCTTGATATCAGGACAGGTAGTCTAACGACATTACCTGCAGGGATTTTTGACAAGAACACCGCACTAACAAGTTTAAATTTAGGTGAACACGACATTAGTTCATTACCAGCGGGAATATTTGACAAGAACACCGCGCTAACATACCTCACGCTATGGGACAACAAATTAAGTTCATTGCCGGATGGCATTTTTGACGAACTCACCGCACTAACAGAGTTAGGGCTGCATAACAACGATTTTGTTAGATTACCTTCAAATATTTTCAACAACCTCACTGCGCTAACAGGGTTATGGCTGCAACACAACGATTTGCGTTCATTGCCGGATGGTCTTTTTACCGGGCTCACCGCACTGGATACACTCAATTTAATAGGGAACCCAAGTTCCCCATTTTCCCTCACCGTCTCACTACAAAAGGTAGCAGATAGACAGTTCAAAGCAGTCATACGCACGGGAGCTCCGTTTAAACTGGTACTGCCGGTTAGCGTTAATAACGGCAGTATCATCGGCGGGGCAACCACAGTCACAATACCCGCCGGGAGTCGGGAAAGTGAAACCCTGACCGTGACCCGCGACCTTAGTGCATCAGCATTCGGTAGTGTCACCGCCGATATCGGGACATTGCCTGCATTGCCCTCAGGCCATCGTGGCTACACTCTCCGCAAAAGCAACCTATCGCCGGTGTTAGACGACGTTACCATGTTAGGCAACCGCACCCCGCAGGTGCGTGACGCAATTATCCGCGCCACCGGTGTCTCCGACCATACACAGATTACTGGGGCCCATCTTGCATCAATTAAAAAGCTTATTTTACCTATCTACCCCCGCGACGACAGAGTCACAACATTGAAAGCAGGTGATTTCGATGGTCTCACAGGACTGACAACGCTCAACCTCGGTAGGCACGTGTTAACGACGCTCCCTGTCGGTGTATTTGACGGACTCTCAGCACTGACAACGCTCAACCTGGAAATAAACGATTTGACGGCGCTCCCTGTCGGTGTATTTGACGGACTCTCAGCACTGACACGGCTTGATCTAGATGGCAACGATTTTACGACGCTCCCTGTCGGTGTATTTGACGGACTCTCAGCACTGACATGGCTTGATCTAAGTTGGAACGATTTGACGACGCTCCCTGTCGGTGTATTTGACGGACTCTCAGCACTGACAACGCTCAACCTGGAAATAAACGATTTGACGGCGCTCCCTGTCGGTGTATTTGACGGACTCTCAGCACTGACACGGCTTGATCTAGATGGCAACGATTTTACGACGCTCCCTGAAGGCATATTTGATGGGCTATCAGCACTGACAACGCTGAACCTGAGTAGTAACCTAGTTGATCCACTTCCATTAACTGTGTCTCTTGAGAAGGTTGCAGGCGGTCAGTTCAAGGCGGTAGCACCTACGGGTGCACCATTTGATCTTGTGCTGACACTCACTGTTAAGAATGGCAGCATCAGTGGCGGTGCAACGAGTAT
>JAPPDN010000300.1 GCA_028824575.1 Candidatus Poribacteria bacterium
CCGGTTCACCGCTAAGGCGATCTAAACCATAGCCCCACCCTAACCGGGCTAACATGCCGAACATGTTGAGTCGGGCTTCAACGCCGAGTCCTTTTTTCATGTTAATTTGACTAAACGGATTTGGAACATTTTCATCCCACACTTGTCCGATATCGAAAAATAGGGCTGCTGTGAGCTGCTGTGAAACCGGAATCCGATATTCAAGGTTCGCGAAGAAGACTTTATTACCGCCGTAAGGATTATAAGCTCGCGATCCGTCAGGGGGGTCAGGGTAAATTTCATAGTCTTCATAGCCGCGAACGGTATCTACGCCGCCGAGAAAAAAGCGTTCATAAAATAAGAAGTAGGAATCAGTGCTTTTACTGACCATATAGCCAGCGCGTGCATGTACAGCAATGACATGGTTCCACCAACCGCTATAGAACCAACTGGTATCTGCGGAGTATTTCTGGAACTCATTATCTGCGCCTAAGATTCCGCCCGAGTACTCATAGGAGAGTGTATGAGATGCCCCCGCTGTCGGATCATACAAAGAGGTTCGATAGTCCCGAGTATCTCTGCCAACGGCAAAGAGAATACTACGGGTAGAGCGGTTAATCAATTCGGCATCGGGGTTATGCGCTTCAACATGTTCATTCCGAAGCCGAACGGATAGATCAATATCATAGGCGATTGGACGACCAAGTGTTACAGACGCGCCTCGCCGTCCCCAAACGTATCTATCGTAGCGATAATTAGGATTTGCCCGGTTATATAAAGCACCGACGGTTCCGTAATAGCGACGGAAACGCCGATTATCGTAGATGCGGGCGTTAAGTCGGGTCGGTGTTCCAAACACCCAAGGTGTTCCAAAACTGAGTTCGGCTGTATGATGGTCCCGCGTGCCTAATTCACCTTTCAGGTGGATCCGATAGGCGCGTCCGAGGAGATTGTTTTGCCCGACCTCTGCAGTGCCAAAGATCCCGCCCTCGCTGCCATAACCGCCCCCAAGGCTCAGCATTCCGGTTCGCGGTGTTTCAGCGATATTCACCCTTAAATCTTTTCGATTCTCTTCATCAGTATCACTCGGCACAAAGTCAACGGCCCGGATGAAAGACCCCATCTGGAACAAACGCTGCCGTGCTTTGCGCAAAGATTTCACGTCTAACAGTTCATCGGACCTGATACCCAAAAAATCCAATTCGCGTTTAACGACGTGTTCATTCGTTTTTTCGAGTCCAGTGATAATCACCTTACCGATAATTATGACATCACCTTCGTTGATTTTCAAGGTAATATCAACCACGCCATCTGCCTCATTGAAAAACGGTGTCGGGATAACTTCTGAGAGCAAGTAGCCTTTGTCGAGATATGCCTGCTGTAATTTCGAGATAGATTCGTCAAAATTACCGCGGTTGAACACCTCGCCTTCTGCGGGGTCAAGCATCCCTCGTATCTTTTTTTCTGAAAAGAGGTTTTTAGCACCGGCTTGTACTTCAAGCGTATAGGTTCCGATGATAAATTCGGGACCTTCGTCAACAGTAATGTCGAGCATCATACCGGTTTTGTCTTCTGTGAAACGTTTTTCGTAACCGAGTACTTTTACCTGTGAAAATCCTCTGTCCTGATAGTAGTTGCGGAGGTTTAGGGACAGGTCTTCTTCCTCAAACAAAATCTGGTCAAACGGTTTACCGGTGCGTGTTTTGAGTTTCTTTCGTAGTGTATTCGCGGAAACCAGCTCACTTCCGATAAAATTGATCTCCTCAATTCGCACCCTCGGTCCTTCATTTATCTCAAACGTGACCTGAACAGTATTCGCCTCCGCATCATCGTCATTACTGCTTTGATCAAGATGCGTCTGGATACCGACGAGATAATATCCTTTTTCATGGTACAGTTTTTGGAGTGCTCGCTCGCTCTCCCATCTCCGCCGGTCGCTGTAAATCTCATCGGAACGGAGCGTTATCTCGTTCTTTAACTTACCGGTGTCCAAATTCTCGTTTCCCATAAAGTTGATGCCAGAAATTTTAGGACTTTCAACGACCTTATATATGATTTCAAGCCCGCCACCTTCAAAAGGTCGGGTATCTATTTGAACATCGGCAAAGAACCCTGTGTCTTTAAAAAGGCTCTTCAGGTCCTGCGTAAGGAACTCTGGTGAGACTTCATCTTCGACCTGTGTTTGAATGAGCGTACGCAGCATATCTTCAGAAACAGTCTCTACACCTTGAAAAGAAATTTTCTTGACAAGAAACATCGGGTCAACAACGGATTTAGTGGTATCTGCCGTGTTTTCATCGTCAACCTCGGTAGCTGAGGCTGTCTCGGAATCATCACCGGTATCTATCTGTTTTTTTGCGGTTGGCACTTCAGGCCCAAACACTACGTCCGTCTGTTCTTCTGCAACAGCAGCGGTTACCGTAAGCCCGACGATTAGACTGATGAGAATCAGGATGTTTTTTATTGCATTCATAGTGAAATGTCCTCCTGTGTATCGCGGGTTTTCCCGCATCCTATAGGCGCGGTATCTATTCTGTGGTATAGATCGGAGTGCCGCAGGTATTCGTATACTGTCGGAACGCAGCGATCAGTCTCTGTGTTATCTTCCCGGGTTGTCCGTCCCCAATAGCGCGCTGGTCTATTTTCACGACCGGAATAACCTCGGCAGCAGTGCCGGTCAAAAAGCATTCATCAGCAATATAGAGGTCGTGTCGTGTGAAGACGCGTTCTTCGACGTGTATTCCGGCATCCCGTGCGAGCTCAATGACACTGTTTCGGGTAACGCCCTCCAAAATCCCCATGTAAACCGGTGGTGTAACAAGTGTTCCGTTCTTTATCCAGAAGATATTGTCCCCGCTGCATTCAACGACATAGCCTTCGGCATTCAGCATCAAGACCTCTTCTGCCCCTGCCTGTTTTCCTTCAATCTTTGCTAAAATGTTATTTAGATAGTTCAAGGATTTAATGCGCGGATTAATGGCTTCCGCATAATTGCGTCGGACAGAAGCAGTTACGATCTCCAATCCATCTTCGTAGAATTTTTGTGGATATAAGGCGATTTTATCTGCAATAATTATTATACTTGGCTTCGGACATTTAGCTGGGTCCAGTCCGAGATCCCCGACACCGCGTGTTATAACCAATCGAATATAGGCTTCCGTGAGGTGATTTCGACGGAGTGTTTCCAGAACCGTTTCCTTCATGGTTTCGATGGAGATAGGAATCTGTAACATAATCGATTTTGCGGAATCGTAAAGTCGTTCAAGGTGTTCGTCAAGTTTAAAGACGCGCCCGTTATAGGAGCGGATGCCTTCAAAAACACCATCTCCATAAAGCAACCCGTGGTCAAATACTGAGACTTTTGCCTCCGCTTTTGGTAAAAATTCTCCGTCGATATAAATCAACATTTTTAATTATGGCCTCCTGGTCTTAAGAAACACCCAAACAAAACCCCTCCATTACATTTCGGGCAGGTTTCTGGTCATCCTCGGCTGATATTATAGCGTCAGGCAGTTTTAATAAGAAAGAAAAAACCGTTTAGATTCTTAATACGGTTGGGATTCACTGAAAATCACCGCGAAGTGTAATGGCGCGGTATCCAGGATCCCTATAGTTAAGCAACCTTTCCGTCAACAAGTTGAACCACCCTATCCACTTTCTGAGCAAGTTCTTGGTTGTGTGTTACAATAACAAAGGTCTGTCCAGATTTCGAGTTCAGATCCCAGAGCAATTCCAGTACGGCTTCACTACTTCGCCGGTCAAGATTGCCTGTAGGTTCATCGGCGAGTACCACTTTCGGTTTATTAATCAATGCGCGTGCGATCGCGACGCGTTGCCGTTCGCCCCCAGACAACTGGCTTGGGTAATGCGAGAGCCTTTCTGAGAGTCCAACGTAGTCAAGCAGAGATGCTGCTTGCTCATAAACGGCTTTATTGTTTGGCGTTGCAATTAAGGCGCTCATCGCCACGTTTTCAAGTGCTGTAAATTCTGGCAACAGGTGATGAAATTGAAACACAAACCCAATTTCCTTATTCCGAAACCGTGCGAGTTCGGTATCCTGCCAAGTAAAAATGTCTTGCTCATCATATAAGACGCGCCCTGCTGTTGGTCGGTCGAGTGTGCCGATAATATGAAGCAGTGTGCTTTTCCCGACACCTGATGCGCCGATGACTGCGATCAATTCTGACATATTTACTTCAAAATCAATACCTTGAAGTACTGGAAGTTCAGTTTCACCATCATAATAAGACTTGTGTAAATCTACAATACGGATGAGTGCTTCTGCAGTATTCGGCACAGGTTCCCTCTTTTTTGCTATTCATGTTGCAAGGCTTCAACGGGCTTCAGATTTGCTGCTTGCCATGCCGGGTAGAGCGTTGCGAGCCAGCAGATAATGAATGACAACACATTGATAAAGATAACGAACACCCAATTCACCTTTATCGGTAGTTGATGCATCTGGTAGATTTGGCTAAGTCCAAGATCTACGAGCGAAATTGGTGTGACTGTACAGTAGAGTGCAAAACCTATTCCGATCAACCATAAAACCCCGACTACAAACTTCCATCCGCCCTTGTTTCGCAACACACGCTGTGAAGCGATGAGGATCTGTAAAAGAATTGGCACAAGCAGCACAAGGGCAAACCAGTAAGAAGGTCTCACAGCGTTGGAGCTCAGGAGCCAACAGACGATAAGACCTAAGGCACTTCCTAACACTGTTCCAAGGAGCCCGATAACACTCCCTTGGATCATGAAGATCCGCATGATATTGCCGCGTGAGGAACCGAGTGTCCTGAG
>JAPPDN010000481.1 GCA_028824575.1 Candidatus Poribacteria bacterium
ACTTCCTCCATGCCTGTCCCTTGCGGACCGCGACAACAGAGCACCATAATGTCCCCCGGTTGGATTTTAACTTCTCCCTGACCTTTGAGTGTCTGTATGGCATCAGATTCTCGGACAAAGACGCGTGCCGGTCCCGTCATTCGATACACGCCATCAGTATCAACAACACTTGGATCAATAGCGGTGCTCTTGATGACGGATCCCTCTGGCGCGAGGTTTCCTCGCGGGAACGTGACAGTGCTCGTCAATCCTGCTGCTTTCGCTGCTTCTGGATTTAGAATTACTGCGTCGGCGGGTACGTTATCCCGATCTTCCAGAATTTCTCGGACGCGCGCGCGCCGTTCAGAGGCTGCCCACCAATCGAGGTTACTACCGAGGGTTTCACCTGTTGCTGTGAGTACGTCTTCGTTGAGGCATCCTAATTCTCGCAGATGGAGCATTACTTCAGGCACGCCCCCTGCAAGGAAGACTCGGACCGTCGGATGCCCAACCGGTCCATTTGGTAGGACATCAACAAGCCGCGGGACGCTCTGATTCACCTCAGTCCAATCATCTATCGTCGGACGTTGGAGTCCTGCGGCATGTGCAATCGCCGGGATATGCAACAAGAGGTTTGTTGACCCGCCAAACGCGGCATGCACGACCATAGCGTTCCGAATCGCCGCTGGTGTAACGATATCGTTCATCGTCAACCCCTTTGCAGCCAGATTCACGACAGCGCGTGCAGATCGGTGTCCCATATCCGACCAGATATTCTGACCAGACGGCACTAATGCCGTATGCGTTAAGCTCATTCCCAACGCTTCACCAACAACTTGTGAAGTCGCCGCAGTTCCCAAAAATTGACAGCCACCGCCGGGAGTTGCACAGGCACGGCATCCCATGTCCGCTGCGTCTTGCAAGCTTATTTCACCGTGTGCGAAACGGGCACCGATTGTCTGGATTTTCCCAGCATCTTCGCCTGTCGTAGGTGGTAATGTCACACCCCCTGGCACAAGGACAGCGGGTAATTCTCGCATGGCGGCGAGTGCCATCATCATCGCAGGCAACCCTTTATCGCAGGTGGCAACACCGACAACGCCTTTCCGTGTGGGCAGGGAACGGATGAGTCGGCGGAAGATCTGTGCTGCGTCGTTCCGGTAAGCGAGACTGTCCATCATGCCGACGGTGCCTTGGGTGCGTCCGTCACACGGGTCGGAGCAGTAGCCTGCAAACGGAATCGTCGCGAGTTTTTTCAATTCGTGCGCGACCGCCTGCATGAGAAGCCCAACTTCCCAATGCCCCGTATGATACCCAAGTGCGATCGGACTGCCATCGGGCGCGCGGATACCGCCTTGTGTACTGAGAATCAGGAATTCCTCGCGTCGCAGCTCCGTCGGTGCCCAGCCCATAGCAGCGTTGTGGGTCAAGCCAAATACGTCGCCACTTGGTCGATTGAGGAGCATCTCTGCCGTGAGCGGCAGGCTGCCTTCGGGACCGGCGGCATGCGTCTGAATATCATAGATGCCGTTATCGCCTGTTTCTAAGATGTCAGCGTAATTAATCTGTTTTGCCATTATTAGTTTTCAGTTATCAGTCATCAGTTATCAGTTAAGAGTCACCTTGTGGCAGTTGCTTTTGTTGTCCCTGCCACAGTAAACCTTTTTAACTGACCACTGACCACTAACAACTATTCCTCCTATTCAAACAACTGTGCTACTGGACATGTAAATCCTTCAACGACATCTTCACCGGTCAATATGTCATCATAGGTTAGCAACGAGATATTCGTTGGCGAACGATAGACCATTACCGTCTTCGCAACGGGTTCAATAACCCAAACGAGGCGTGTCCCTGCTTTTAGGTAGGCTAACGCCTTTTCGGTAGCATCATAATGTTTATCTGTCGGGGACACTATCTCAATAGCGAGGTCAGGAGCCACGGAGAATCCTTTTAATTTATCTTCTGACAACCGTTCTGTCGAGACAAATCCAATATCAGGTTTTACGACCCGATCCCCTAATTGAAATGTTGTTTCCACAATATATAAACGCCCTAATTTATTTTCACGCACGTGTGATGCTAAAAGAAAATGGACGTTAGATCCTATTTCACCATGTACAATTGCCGCAGCTGCCATGGGTACTAATTCTCCTTTTATATACTCATACCCCTCTAAATCGTTTTCAAGAAATTCCTGTAGTGTCATCGTGTCGGGTGCTGGGACCTCTTGAATAGATTCAGGGTTGGTCTGCGAATTATGCATCTGCTCCACCTCCGTGTCGTGTCTATTTCCTATTGTGTTGAGAGATGAGTTTTATAACTTCGGCTCTGCCCGCTTTGACTTCTGCCTCGTCTACCTTAATTTGCAGCATACCGATAATACCTTTGGTAAATGTCCAATCTAACTTTGCACCATCTATCGCTGTGCTACCCATATTATTTCGGAGTGTCGCATCTGCGCCTTTCTCAAGGAGGAGTTTCACTGTCTCGGCACGTCCGAGGAAAGCCGCCGCGTGCAATGCCGTTCCACCGTCCCGACTTCTCGCATTCACATCGGCACCGTGTTCAAGGAGTACCGACACAACCTTCGTATGTCCCATTAGTGCAGCAGTCGCCAGCAACGTACTGCCGGATTGCGGATCCATCGTATTAACATCCGCGCCCTGTGTTAATGCCTGTTTCATTGTTGTAAGGTCACCGGTGAATGCTGCTTCTGATAACCTCTGTGCGGAAAATGTACCTGCTTCATTGGAAACGCCATCAATGCCAAAGAGTTTCGCAATCTCGTTTCTACCCTTCATGACAGTGGCCTCTTCCTTCTTGATGTCTACGCCGATCAAGCTGCCAATGAAAGTAGTGGTTTCCCAATTAACGAACAAAACATCAGCGGGTGTTGCCCCATCATTATTACGTGTTTTGATGTCCGCTCCGTTGTCCAGCAGTAGTTTCGCTACATCAGTTCTGCCAAGAAATGCCGCGCTGTGTAACGGTGTAGTACCATCACCACTTTTTATATTCACATCGACACCGTTTTCAATCAAGAGTTGGACAACTTCAGTCTGCCCGTAAAGTGCGCTCCATGACATCGCTGATAATTGGAACGCTTTGTCCAAGGCATTGATATTTCCGTCTTCTTCAATATAGCGTTTTATTGCTTGTAGGTCGCCAGTGCGGGCTGCTGTCCATAAGTCTGTTGAATTGTTTTGGACCTTTGGCGAAGTTTGGTCACCGATTTTCGCGCCAGTGCTAAACATCTCCCGAATTTTGGCTTTCCCGCTTTCAACCTGTTTTTGTTTCAATTTTATACCCATGGGTCCTGACAGAAGTCTTGTCATTTCCCACGGAGTTCCCAAAATGTCTACAGGTGTTCCCCCATCGTCATTCCTTGCGTTGACATCGACACCGTTTTTTAGGAGTAGTTCAGCGGTTTCAGCGCGCCCTAAAAACGCGGCGAGGTGTAACGCGGTGTTACCGTCTCTGTTTCTGCCGTTGATGTCCGCACCCTGTTGGAGTAGCAGTTCAGCAGCGTCTGTCTGCCCCATCATCGCTGCCCATGTCAACGGCGGCATCTCAAAATGCAACGCATTAACATCAGCACCTTCCGCTATGTGTTGTTTGATGGCTTCAAGATCTCCGTCGCGTGCTGCACCTGCTAAGGTATTTTCTATGAATTTTAGAAACATTTTTGAGGAATCGCCATCTTTTGGGATGACAAACGGCGGATCCGGTCGTTTCCTCCATACAGGCATTCCATCAGCGATCTCTGCTTGTATATCACTTTCGCGGTTGCGGATGAAGTCACGGACTTCGTCTAATTCGCTGGTAAAGGTCGGTTTATCAGACCCTTGCCACGCGCCTCTGCCTCCCTCCCATTCTTCCGCAATCGTGCGCTGGGCAGGCACTAAATGGGGTTCAACCATTACAGCGATTTTGTCTAACGCTGCTAACAGTTCCGGGGCATCCCAATGATTATCTAAAATCTCGGTGAGTGCTTCTGCATACCGTCGCCTTCCGTTCTCGAATTGATACAATTTGTAAGCAATCAAGCCCTGTGTCTTGACGGAGATCGGTGCACGCCTGTCGTTCATGAACTCAAGTTTACTCATCTTTGTAAAGATAGAGTCCATCCCCCACGGAAGAAAATAAAATTTGTCGTCATCCGGGTTCAAATAGACGAAGAAGTTGTTTTTATTGCCGGAGTAACCATCCCAGAATCCGACTAAACCTTCAGTTGCCCAGAATCTGTAAAACGACTCCAAATCTACTAATTCACCGATATCCGTCTCTGTTGCTTTTGGGTCTGCCAGAAGGTCGATTAAGGCGTTGATCTGTGCCCTACCGCGCGCGTCGTCACCACGTTTGTGTTCAAAACTGTTTTCCCAATTTTCATAAAAATCCACGACTGTTCCTTCATAGAGAGCACCTTTGCTGTTACCGAAAGCACGTTTCAACAACGGTTTACGGACAGTCTCTACGTGTGAGTATATCCCAAGGTTTTCGCCGTTCACCGTCACTTTCGCATACGCGCAGCGTGGCGCGGGCGATCCAATTGCATTGAACAGCGCATACCCCATAAATTGGCTCACTAAACTTGTGTCTTGCTTGTTATTATTGAGTGTTAGGTTCGTCAGTCCTTCAATCCCGTCTTTTTTATTAATGTGATTTAATTTGACTTTGAGAGAGGGGCGGGTGTGGCTTTGCGAACCGATGAATCCTTTTTTACGGAGTCCTACCTTCGGGAAAACCACGCCATCAATACTGACGCTTGCCTCAACGTAGGTATACGGAT
>JAPPDN010000243.1 GCA_028824575.1 Candidatus Poribacteria bacterium
TCGAGAGGGCCGCCGCGCGGGTCGGCCATGGGAGGAGTTGTGCTTTTCGTCGCGGACTCGTTGTGCCAATTGTCGCGCCATTGAGCAAGTCTTCCAAGCGGAGTCCAGAGGCGGTGATGAGTACATCGCGCGGGTCTTCGCGTGTCGGAATAGCGGCGATGCAAAGCCCTTCGGGGAGTTCTGTTGCGAGATCTTTCAAACTATGCACAGCAAGATCAATATCTCCTGCTAAGAGTGCGTTTTCTATCTCTTTGGTAAAGACCCCTTTGCCGAGTCCAACTAATGAACGGTCTGGAATCGTGTCCCCGGTAGTTTTGATGATCTTGAGATTGACTTCGAGATCGGGGAAAAGGCGTTCCAACTGATCTTTGACGAATTGTGCCTGCCAAAGTGCGAGTTGACTACCACGGGTGCCGATTACAAGCGAGTTGTGCATCAAATGTCCTTTTTTCCCGATGTCAAAAACGGGGCTGGCGTGAAGTTATGTTGCTCTTGACGGAATTCACCTTACATATCTGAGTTATCATCGTTAACATCCAAGGCAAACAATTCTTGCAAGGCTTGGATGTACTGCCCGTGATCGGCATCTCCATCGTTGACAGCGTAGCGAAGATTTTGCATGGGGTGGTGGAGCAGTTTTTTGACAATTGCCTGCGTCATAGAGGCGATGGCTTCCTCTTGCTCGTCGGAGAGTGTTGCTTTATAGAAACAGGCTTGCAATTCAGTGTCAGCGATCTCTCGAAACTGTTGATGGAGTGCCTTAATAGTGGGGTTGACCTGAAAGACTTGCAATTGGTCGTAGAACCGCTTTGCTTCTTCGGCGACAATCTGTTCGGCGCGGGTCGCTTCTTGTTGCCGATCCTTGAGATTGGAGGCGACAACGGCTTCAAGGTCATCAATATTGTAAAGGAAGGCGTGATCAATCTTACTCACGTCCGGTTCTATATCGCGTGGCACAGCGATGTCGATAAGAAACATATACCGATGTCTGCGTTTCCGCATGATGTTAGCGAGCGGATGGCGTTTGATGAGATAATCGGGGGCATCGGTAGAACTAATGACGATGTCGGCATCAACGAGGAAACCGAGATCGCTATCATAAGCGATAGGTGTACCGTTAAACTTCTCGGCGACTTTGACGGCACGTTCATAAGTACGATTGGCAACAATTACGTTAGAAACACCATTTGCAACGAGATGCTTCGCGGTAAGTTCGCTCATTTCACCGGCACCGACAATCGCAACAGTTTTGCCTTCAAGTGTATTGAAAATCTTTTTGGCGAGTTCAACGGCGGCGTAACTAATAGAAACGGCACCCGCAGCGATAGTCGTCTCGGAACGGATACGTTTACCAACGCTGAAAGCCTTGGTGAAAAGACGATTGAGAATCGTCCCGGCACCGCCTGCTTCCCGCGAGGTATCAAAAGCCGCTTTGACCTGCCCCAATATTTGGGACTCACCGACCACCATAGAATCAAGACTCGCTGTCACTCTAAAGAGGTGCTGGATTGTCTCCAAGTTATGATGGAGATACGTCCATTTTTTAAGCGACTCTACACCGATCCGGTGGTAGTGAGCGAGGAATTCGACCAGCATTTTGGCGGCAGTATCGGCAGTTCGCACCGAATTCGCAACCGCATAGACCTCTACTCGGTTACAGGTAGATAGAATTATGGCCTCGTGAATCTGATAAGATTCACGAAGGTGCTGGAGCGATTCAGTAAGTTGTGCTTCGGAAAACGCCAGTTTTTCCCTGAATTCGATCGGGGCAACATGATGGCTGGTTCCGATGGAGACGATTTGGTTCATTCCTTCAACCAAAAAATCTAAAGGTAAAATGTTATTTATACGTCTGGTAAATTATATCACATATCAGCGGTTGTGTCAAATTTGACAGTCGCGAAGTCGCTATTCAAAACGGATTCTATCCAAGAAAACTACCGATATGTATGCATACTGTCTAAAAAGAGATCAACGCCGACGTAAGTACAAAGGACAGCGACAAAACCGATGATAGCGGCATAGGCTGCTCTCCGTCCGCGCCAACCCCAAAACTGGCGGAGGCCAATCTGGAGAACATAGATGAACCACGTCATCAAAGTGGAAATGACCTTTGCATCGAGCCATCTCCACGGGACATCTCGGATATATTGGGTCCAGAGACTCCCGACAATGACCCCCATCGTGAGCAGAATCACGCCGAGAATTGTACAACGATAGCCGAGTTCATCAGAAACACCGAGGGAAGGTAGCAGATTATCAAGAAGCGTGTCCGTTTTTTTACGGATTTTCCGCTCGGCTATCAAATACATTAATCCAAATCCAAACGCAGCGATGAACGCGGCGTAGCCGAGAAAAATGAGGGAGGTGTGCGCCAAAAGCCAATAGTTCTGTAGCGGTTCCGGGAGCGCAGCAGTGTGTGTCGCGAAACTATATGAGATCAGGATGGCAATAAAGGCGACAGGCATCACAAAACTACCGAGTGTGCGGAGATGCGTCAGACGCACGATGATGAGGTAGATCAGTGTGATTGCCCAAGCGAAGAAAGCGGTGGAGTCAGTCCAGTGCGTCATCGGAAAATGCCCTTGTGTTAGCCACCAAAGCGCGATAAAGAGCGTCAGAAAAGCGAAACCGATACTGGTTCCCCAAAAAGCGACTCGCTCAATCGTTGGACGGAGGATAGCCGCTTCGCTCCGGTTACTGATAGCCAGCGAGAGCGTCTGAAAAATGCTTGCGGCTAAGTATATGAGAAGGGTGACGAGAAACAGAAAATTTATCATATTTTTAACAGTTAACAGTTGTCAGTACGATTTTTTCAACGAAAAAATCTTTCAGTTTTCAGAAAGAGACTCTATCGTTTATCGAAAACCTCTTGTAACTGTTAACTGTTAACTTCCGCTAAAAGTTCTGAAGTAAAGGTGTTGGCGCGTTCCAACTTGCCGCGCCGAACCCAGTTGAAAAGGCATTCAGCAGAACACCCAGGGTTTGTGAGACCGAGACAGCATGTCTGCTGTTGCGAGCCATTCATTTCAACGTCGTTGATAAGCGTTTCAAAGAAGTCGGCGCGTTTTTTAGGTGTTGGGAAAGCCTTGAGAATCTCAGAACGACGCGTCCCAAGGAATTCAATAAATACGCCGTAGCCATTGTTTTCAAACTGGTTCGCGAGTCTCTTATGAAGCCGTCTCGCTCTGTCAATGTGTTTGCCGTTTCGAGTCGATACACTAATTATCAGATTGTCATCTATCACGAGATCAGGGGTGAAGTGCGTGCCTGCACTCGGTTCATCAAGATATTCCCGAATGAATGCAGTTTCACTCTCACAAGATACGTCTACCTCTGAAGACTTGTCTGCGATCACAAGGAACGCATCTTCAAGGTGCTGTGGCTTCATTTCGTCCGGTGTCGGAGAGACAACAGAGGCACCACATCGGTTTAGTAGGGAGATACGGCGTTCAACCTCCGGCGTTTCCTGCTCACACAAGACAACACACGTGCGATTCTCCAATAGCAGATAGACAGGATAAGGCAGCCCTTGATTCTCAATCGGCACCGGCACTCCATCTTCGTATCCAAGTGTGTATAATGAAGAAGCATGCAGGAGCTCTTCAAAATGTTCACGGATGCGGCGACTCGTCGCAGGGCTTTTACCACTCGTAGAGATGCTGAGCATTAACTCGCCATCCGTTACAACAGAAGCAGCGGCGAAGGTGCATTGTGGAATAACGTCAACGACATTAACTAAACGGATTTTGTTTTTTTCATGCGCTTCTGCGAAGACAGCACTGTTAATAGCCGTGAAATCGGTGGCAGCACAAACGAGGAAATAGCCGTGCGTGTCACCTACCTTCAGTTGCCGTTTGTGCCAGCGAATCGTGCCGATCTGTGCGAGGAAGGTTAGCAATTCCGTTGCATCGGGGCTAATCACGGTAACATCGCCACCGCTGATAAGCATAGCGACGACTTTCCGCTCAGCAACGGTCCCGCCACCTACGACGAGGCATTTCCGATCTTGAAGGTTTACGTGCGCAGGATAAAACATTTTATTATAGTTATCAGTTATCAGTTGGCAGTAGTTCTCAGTTCTCGGTGATCGATTATCAAGTAGTTGTCGGTTATCAGTTAAAGACGGTTTCGATTAACCAGAGTGCCTCTTAACTCTCACTTCAAGGCAAACTGACAACCGATGACTGACAACTATTCCTTACGACTCGCGTGAAACGACGTAGTCTGCAAGTTGTTCGAGTGCGACGCGGGCAGGAGTCTCTGGTAAGTCTGTCAATGCGGCTTTGGCACGGTCAGCATAGTCTTGGGCAACCTTCAAACAGTGCGTCTCAACACCATACCGTTGGAACAGTGCCTCAACAAAGGCGATCGCCTCGGCTTCGTCGGTGTTAGGATTCAGGACTTTTTCCAACATCTGCTTTTCATCATCATTACAAACAATTCGGGCATAAATGATGGGGAAGGTGAGTTTTCCTTCACGGAGGTCACCGAATGTGTTTTTTCCTAATTTATCAGCATCTTCCGTGAAATCAAGCACGTCATCGACAATTTGGAAAGCCGTCCCGATTTGCTGTCCGTAGGTTGTGAGTGCTTCAACTTGCCGTGTATCCGTTGGGTTTCCGAGGTGTGCGCCGAGAGTGCAGGATGCGGCGATCAATTTACCGGTCTTGAAACTGATGATTTTGAGGTATTCGGCTTCGGAGATGTCAAAATCACCACTTTTGTATGCATGTATGACTTCGCCTTCACACATCGCCTGTGT
>JAPPDN010000104.1 GCA_028824575.1 Candidatus Poribacteria bacterium
CGTAATCCTTGATAAGCACAGCAGTATTGGCGACCACAAGCAGCAGCATAATGAGGACGGCTACGGCGAAGCGGAACGTCAGTAGATTGTCAAGGAGTTCTCGGCGGATGAGCGTTGTTAACATGAAGTCTTCCTTCTATTAGGACGAAACCTACGAAATGGAATTTCAGATCGGATGGAGAATTTAGTAAAGCCCATAATCACCTATAGGACTTACGCAATTTTTCTGTGCGAATCTATGTATTGCGCGCCGCTAAGGCATTTGCGTAAGTCCTGTCTATGTTATTTGAGATATTCATCGAACCAGTTTAGGACATGCTTCCAATAATCGACAAGTTTTTCGTTCGACCAGAAGCCGGGCCAGTGGTCTGCCTCCTTGTATTTCAACAGTACAACTTCTTTTTCAAGGCGCGCGAGTCCCATGAACATTTCCTGTGCCTGCTCAACCTTGATGAAATCTTGATCTCCGTGAATCAGAAACAAAGGGGTTTCAACCTTATCCAGATGGAAGACTGGTGAACCCTCAATGTAGCGTTGTGGAAATTCCCATAGGGATCCCCCCATACTGAACTGCCCAACCTCGTACCAACCAGTATTAGTTTCGCTAAGGAACCCACTAATTAAGTTGCTCACAGATGCGACAGCGATGGCCGCCTTAAACCGTGTGGTCTGTGTGATAAGGACATTCACAGTATATCCACCGAAACTCTGACCGATGACTCCCAGCCGTTCGGGATCCACCTTTTTCGTTGCAATGGCTGCATCAATCCCTGGAAGAACGACATTCGCGTACTGCTTGTACGGCTCGGTTTTTCCTACAGGAAAATCAGGCAAGAAGACTGCATAACCTCTTGAGACGAACATACCGGGATCAAAATGCCACACACTTTCTGCAAAACTAAACCGGTTTATATTCGCCGAATGCGTTGCTCCTGCATAGACGCTTGTAATCATCGGGGCAGGATTTTTCTCAGATGCCTCAGGAGGTAACACGAGGATCCCTTTAACTATTTGCCTGTCTTCGAGTGTCCACTCAATCAGTTCACTTCTGCCAAAGTCAATTGTCTTTAAGTGGGGATTAACGTCTGTGATTTGCCGTGGAGATTCAAAAGTAGCATCGCTCATCCAGATATTCGGTGGCTCTTGACTACTTTCCACAACATAAATAAATTCTCCAGTGGCCTCGGCGACATCTTGACGAAAGCGACCTGCGTGAACATTCCGATGTTCGTCTTCGTACAGAAGTGTAATTGTGTCATCCGTGAGACTCAGACGATAAAAGCTATGAGAAGCTCTTATTGTAACAGCGTTGTCTACTGTCAAGGGGGTATACCCTTCGCTTGGATACAATACATCGTGAACAGAAAACTTAACGTTTTCCGTCAAGTTTCGTATCACGCCATCGTTCAGAGGCACTTTCCATACGTCCCCGTTTGCGATGCAGAGAAGAGCATCCCCTTCTGCTGTCCAGAGTGGTGGTTGATACAATCGTCCAAGGTCAACGTCAAGGTTTTCTGTGAGATTACGGACGATACCCGTCTCCACGTCAACAACGTATGTGTTCCCTGATGCTAACTTACCTCCCTCACCCCCGGTTGTCCACGCGATGTACCTTGAATCCGGGGCCCAACTGATAGTAATACCATACGCAAGACGTATTTTCTGGACAAGGGGTTCAATTTTTGTGGATGAAACTTCGCTTAACGCTTTTGGCAACGGTATTATGTAGAGATCAAATATCTGTTGTTGCGCATCGGGTGTTTCGGAGCCTAAGGAAACCGTAACGGCAACATATTCCCCGTTAGGAGCAATATCGAAGCTTCTAATGCTATAGCCTTTCATTAACGAAAATGTCTCACCCGTCTTAGTATCAGCAATTACTAAATCTCGGTGTCCCCTTCCTGGTTTCTTTTCATCAGATTGTTCGTTTTCCTGTGTTAATTTAACATCTCGTACTTGAAGTCGTTTTTTGGGCCAGTCCCAGACTTCAACAAAGGATGGTTTAGGCGGAGTTTTAGGTGAAATTTGAGATTTGTCTTGCACAGATTCCTTATTGATGGGCATATCAACCTCGGAAATGGATTTGAAAAGAACGAAACGTCCATCCGGTGTCCATTTAGACACCTCAAAGCCAAAGAACGTCCGAACGGTTTCCGATGTGAACTCTTGCATATCGTCAGATTCTCGGTTCCAGATGAATAAGTGAGGTTTACCCATCCGATCTGAGAAGAATGCGAGATGTGTTCCCTGCGGAGACCATCTTGGTGCCCAACTTGAACCCCAATTCGGCGTGAGGTTGCGATGCTCATCCGTTCGCGTATTCGTTACCCAAATCGTTCCGTACGCCATTTCAATCATCACACCCGTTTTAGAATACGCGGAGTTTCCACCGCCACCTTCATACTGTTCACGGTTCTGCGTGTTGTAAGCAATCCAGTTTCCGTCGTTAGTAATAACAATAGGGACTCTTCCAACAAATGCGTTAAATTTGAGTAAATCTTCAAGTGTTAAAGGATTCATTTCTGCTCCTTCTTCTGCCCCAGAACCTTCAGAAACTCCGGATCATCCTTTACATCCGCAAATTCGGGAGTCTCAAGGAAAGACGAGTAGTAACTATCCAGATAATTGTAGGAAGTAACCGCATACTCGTCCTGGGCGACCTTCAAATGGTGTAAAGTCTTCTCTCGATTTTTCTCAGATGCCCAGATGCTCACAGCGAGCATGAAGTGATTATAGTCGTTGTAGTTTCCCAAATCGATGGCGAGTTGTAGCAAACGTTTCCCCTCGTTATATTTCTTCGCCCATACCAGACAACAACCGATATTGTGAGCAACCCAAACAAGCTCGTAAAAATTTACAGGAAAACCTGCATCCCGTTTTTTCAACTCTAATTCCATAAATGTGTTCACTTCCGTATAGACTCGATCAAAACGCTTCCAATCTTCCTTTTGACTATACAACAGCAGTCGATTCTCCCTGACAGCCATCCAGAATCGGAAATAATAGTTCCGACTCTGTTCATTGTTAGCACGCTCCAACTTTTCTATTTCGAGAAGTGCTGCCTCTATCCGGTCATTCTTTCTGAATATCTCTGCCCCGAATTGCAAGAAATCGCAGCGGGAGTAGCCACTCACTTTAGGATTCTCTAAGCGTTCAGACACTTGATTATAAAGTTGAATCCAATCATCAATACGGCCCTCCGCTTTCCAACATCCGGCAGTGGACAGATGCACAATAGTTCTTAACACATATTTTTCTGAATGCTTACATGCCCAACGGTAAAGGCGTGTCTGTTCCTCAATAGCTTCGCGATTTCTCCGAAGATGCGCAAGACTATTGACCAATGATTTATGCGCCCAATAACGCTCCGTATCATCTAAAGCCTTATCCATATACTTACGAAGTAGAGACACCCGTTTTTCCATGCCAAGTTTGCCCATAGACGGGTATATATTATCAACCACGAGATGCGCTAACTCAGGTGTGATTTCACCCTTAAGCATATCTTCAATCTCAACGGATGCCGCCTTCAGAATATCCTCCCTTGATGCCGGGTTAGATTTTACCTGTTCCATGAATGCATCGAACTTGTTGCGAAGTTGCGCTAATTGACTCATGATGCTCTCCTTCAGATTATCTGGTAATAGTAAATGCCCAAAGGATTCTTGTTCCAAGAATTCCTGATCAGTTTGTATACGCTTTCGCGCGCGTTGGAGTCGACTCGTAATTGTATTTACGGACACCCCCATGAATTCGCCAATCTCTTTCGTTGACATTTCGTCAAGATAGTAAAGTGTTATGACCGTGCGTTCGTTCTCTGGTAGTTTTTCCAAAAGCTTTTGAACAAGCTCCTGGCAATACTCAGTTCTCTCTGTCACCTGCTGTTCTGAAATGTGGCGTGTATAAGAGGATTCCTCAATTTCTTCCAGACGTGTACCCTCCAAAGATTGCATCGCAGGCTTTTGCTGCCGCATCCGTTTTTGCTTGCGTAACCAATCAATGCAGAGCCGGTTTGCCGTGACATGAAGCCACCCAGCAAATTGATTCGGATCCTTGAGTGTTGGAAGTTTTTTGTATGCCCTCAGGAAGGTATCCTGCATGATCTCTTCCGCAAAGTGAAAATCTTGGACTTTCCGCCACGCCAGCGCATGAATACTCTTTTGGTACTTTTCGACCAAAATGCCAAACGCAGTGTCATCGCCCGATAAAATCTTGCGGATCAGTTGAACATCGTCTTCTCTTTCCACCAAGTTTCCTCCTAATGAATAGATTGGATCGTGTTGCGTTCGCCAAAAAACTTAATCAAATACTAAGTTTTGTGAAATTAAGCGGTCCGATGCGGCTCGCACGTTCTATTATTTAAAGACGAAAGTTTAATAAAAAAACGTGCATTGGGTGAAAAAAAAGTAAAAGAAACCTGAATTTTTTGGAAGTCGTTTTGTGGCTGTTCAGTTCCGGACGCGTGATAAACTACTGATTGTGTGGTATTTGGGAGTGTTAATACACAGAGGTTATCGCTGAAAGGGTTTTTATACCATTTCTGAAAGTAAATATTGCATGCATAACGACAAACTTCTTCGAGAGAGTTAAAGCAAATTATAGGCGCGATTATCTCGGCAAGCAAGAAAAACCGCGCCTTTTATCAAATCTTCCGCTACAAAACCTTGAAGAAACACCCTATCAAAAACCCTTTCAAGGCGGGGATGTAGTAGCGGCGGATCCTTTTGTTGCGTCAAAAAACTT
>JAPPDN010000428.1 GCA_028824575.1 Candidatus Poribacteria bacterium
ATCTAAGCGTTTGGATAAAGATCATGGCTGTATCTATTTCGGCGGGATGACTTTTTCGCAAATTGAATGGAATGTCTATCGCCGGGCACCCTACCTATACACGGACCATGCTGAAGCGGCTACGGCATTAGACGTAGATACCAGAACCTTTAGGAGGTACTGGCCTGAGAACAAACCCTTCCCAAGTCATCACACGCTTTTTAGGGAATAGCATTTATGCCTACACATCTAATCCTGTGCAACAGACACTCGCGTTCCATCTTGTAAACGGTGTTGATTATCTACAATCACTGATGTACCTCTGGTGAGTTGTGAGGCAACCTCAATTTCACCGCTGTGAACGCCACCGACGTTCACCTGTTTCGTACGTGCCACGTTTCCCTCAACAACAAAAATAGTGCCACTCCCGTTCTGGATATTCAAGACTGAGCGCAACGGAAGCAGTTGTACATTTTTCCGTTCACCCGTTTTGATAGAAACCGTGATAGCCGTCCCAGGTTTGAGGCTGTTTTTGGAATTCGGTACTGTCGCGTGAACAAGCACGGTGTTGTTGTCAGGGTTAACAGTCGGACTGATGAAAGCAACCGTGCCGACAATATTCCGAATACCGGAATCCGTAGAGATCAAGACGAGATCGCCGTTATTAATGCGGCGCGCGGCTCCGGCAGGCATATTCCAAACTGCTTTAAGAATATCTACTGCGACCATAGTAAACGCCGGTTTTGCTGTAGGCGATGAGGCAGGTTGGGCATAATCGCTGACGTTCAGGTGTTGCGTTGCGATAACACCATCAATCGGGGATTTGATCGTTGCATCACTTAACTGCTCCTGTGCCAACTTCAGTTGTTCCGAGGCTTGTGTTACTGCCGCTTCAGCGATGTCGATCTCGCGTTCCCAGGACTTTGCTTCGACAAGTTTCTGGGCTGTGTTGAGGCTGGCTTGCGCTTGTGTAACCTTCGATTCCGCTGAAGCGATCTCGCGTTCCCAACCGCGGCTCTCCACAATCTTCTGAGCGACCGCTAATTCTGCTTTCGCCTTCTCCACGGAAGGATGTGTCGCGCCTTCCTCAAACTGTCCTGCTGTAACCTTAGCTTCTTCTAAACGGGTTTCCGCCAATTTCAAACGTTTGTCTACGGATTCAAAATTGCTATCACTGATGAGTTGTTTTTCGTGAAGTGACTTGTTGCGATCAAAATTCGCTTTCGCATCATCGCGTTCCACTCGCGCGCGTTCCAACGCTTGTTCTGCATTTGTTTTAGATTTTTCAATTGTTTCTTTCGCTGCTTGATATGCGATCTCTGCCTGTGTGAGTTGATTACGGATGCGCATTTCGGCGAGAGATTTTGTCTCCACAAGTGTTGCTTGTGCTGCCATCAATGTCTCCTGCGCAACCGCTAATTGCGATTCAACACGTGCTTGTGCACTGGCTTGCGTCGTTGTCAGTCGCGATTGTGCACTGCTTAATGCGGATTCGGCACGTATGACGGCGAGCGCAGCTTCTTTTGAGCTGCTCTGTGCAAGCACATCGCCTTTCGCTACACTTTGCCCTACTTTTCCGGCGAGTGAAACAAGTTTACCCGAAACATTGGCAAATACTTTAACTTCAGCCTTGGGTTGTAGGTGTCCGGTGTAATCCTTCGCCGCGACAAATGTCCCGCGCCTTGGCGTTGTAACAGATACAGTTACCGGTGATGCGGTATTTTGCGCCACCACGGTGCTAACACTGAAGCAACAGATGACGAAAAGCCATAGTAACTGCCTTTTTAAAACATGTTTACTGCTCATTTTTGAGTTTGTCCTTAAAATCCTTTGTGATTTTTCGCATCTTCGGGTGGATTACAAATTGGCAGTACGGCTGCCTTGAATTTAAAAGAAAATAGTTCTGGTGATAATCTTCGGCAGGATAGAAGGTGTCAATTGGTGTGATCTCTGTGACAATCGGATCGTCCCACATATTGGATTTATCCATCTCTGCTTTAGATCCTTCGGCGATGCGCTGTTGTTCCTCTGAGTGATAGAAAATCGCGGAACGGTACTGCGTGCCGACATCATTTCCTTGCCGATTTAGCGTTGTTGCGTCGTGCGTGTGCCAAAGCACTTCCAAGAGTTCCTCGTAAGAGATGGCTGTCGGATCGAATTGGATCTGGATCACTTCAGCGTGTCCCGTCATCCCCATACACACGGCTTGATAGGTCGGATTGACGGTGGTGCCACCGGTGTATCCTGAGACGACCTCGTGAACGCCTTCCAATTGCTGAAAGACTGCCTCAACACACCAAAAACAGCCCGCGCCGAATGTCGCTGTCTCTAATTTCATTTTTTATGACGGTTTTCGCACCGTGGCGAACCCCGTACGTCTCCTTTTGTGTTTTGTAACGTGGATTTGCTGGCGAGGTTTCTGATCTCGCCTTTCTTCGCTTCGCAACCTTGTGTGACTTGAAAGGGCAGAGGCATTTAATTCTCCATTTTCCGAACCGGCTCCTATAAAAAAAGACGTGAAATCCAATAATTTCTTAAAATTGAATGGCTCTGCTTGAAAAGTCACTGTAACTTGCAAAAAGCAGACAGCTGTGGTATATTAGGTGCTATGCAACGTCTTCTTTTAATCCCCATACTTCTCTGTCTGATAGCGTGTCAATCGCAAGAACAGCAGGCAGAAACGCTTGTTGTCCAGTTGAGTGCAACGGAGGCAGCCCGCCGTACCGAAGCGTCCAAAGCCTTAGTGGCAATGGGATCCAAGGCGATTGATGCCATCATTCGAGGATTAACCAATGAAATTTCGCAGATACGTGAGATGTCGGCGTTGACGCTCAGCGAAATCGGGGTCCCAGCTGCCCGCATTGCACCTGCCCTTATTTCAATCCTCGCCGATCCGGACGAAAACATCCGTGTTGTCGGTTCTGTCGCGCTACAGAATTTGGGTGAACCTGCTGTGCCGTATCTTATTGATGCCTTAAAAGCCGAATCAATGGAGATTCGATTGAATGCGGCTTACGCGTTAGGCGAGATCAGCACACCGCTGGATACAATTCTCCCCGCACTCATTAGCACACTTACAGACCCGGAGTGGAACGTCCGCCGCCTTGTCGTGCGGGCCTTGGTTACAATCGGATCCCCCGCGGTTGAATCGTTAATCCAAGCACTCAATTCGGATGATCCTGACCTTCGCCGTATGGCAGAACGCGCTTTAAGCGACATCGGGACTCCAGAAGCACGCCGAGCAATCGCTGACGCGAAGCGACAATTTCCCTCTGACCGCTAAGGGTATTGAGACGGAGCCGCCTGTCCCTCAATGCGGAGGCAATCGTCCCAATAGGCGACAGCGTAGTTTTTTACAGGTTCAGGTTGCTGTGCCTGTTCGAGATACTTTGCAATCCAGTCGAGCAGCTGCTGCCGGAAGGACTCTCGGATCTCACCGTCAACATAAGCTAATTGGTGAAAATCCTGCCGAGCGTCCCCATCTAACTGGAAGTCAACTTGACGATAAAGTACAAGGTTCGCTATCAATCCGAGCGTGAGGTGTTCAATCGGATTCGGCAAGATACTGAGCGGCGGATCTAACACGAACAGATTATCTAAGGGCAAGGCTTTCACGTAATCGCATCGGTTCTCGATGCATGCCAATTGTCGATCAATCATCTCGATTTCAGCCAAGTGGAGGAGCGGACGTGGGGTCTCGGTATCCCTGATTGTCACCTGAAGTGTCCGGATAGATGTCCGATATATCAGCAACGCCTTTAGAAATTCGAGTTCTGCTTGTGTATAGATTTGAATGCCTTCGGTTTCCAGATCAGTATAATTGGTGCCAAGGAGGCGTTCTTCATCTCTACTGGGTGGCAGAATCACGGCATGTTCTAAAAGGTGGCGCGCCCTATCGAGCAATTTCTCCATTAACGTATTACCGATTTGGAAAAACTTAACCGTCCGGGTTTTATGAAGTAGTTGCGCCGCTTTGTCCAGATCGCCTTTGCTGCCGTATTCCAATCCGAGACTGGTGAGTGTAAAGGCAGTTTGGATATGCGTCCGAAGTGCTGATTCGTCGGAGAGGTCTGCCGTCTTCAGTGTGATGAGTTTATGCGCAATGGCGGCAATATTTTGGTAAAGTGCGTCTGCCTGCTCGCGCGAAATATGACCGAGGGTATCGCCGTGCGCCAGTGCGCGCGCGAGGAATAGCCGTCCGTCAAGACTTGCCTCAGCGACGAGAGAAAACTTATTCGTTGTCATCGTCTTCTCCGTCTTCATCAAATGAAATCAAATCTAAGTCAACTTTTTCCATGAGGTCGGCTTCCGTGACATCAACGCCTGTTGCCTTATCGCGTTCGACGACACGCTCGGCTCTGTCTGCCTGTGCGGCATCGAAAATAGCGGCAAGTTCTGCCTCAACATCACCCTCAGTATCAATTGCAAAGAGTTCAGTGATGAGCATCTCAAATACCTCATGATCCGCTTCCCAGATAGCGTCGGAAATTGCTCGGGCACGTTCGTCGGCGTAATCAATCGCGTGAGAAGTTGGATCCAGAAGTCCACTTTCAAGAAGCAATCCAGCGTGTTGGTCTTGAAGTTTAATACGTCCGTGGACGAGTGCTGCGAGTAGGCGGATATCTAATTCTCTGAGGAACCGCCCCAGTTCGTCCCGATCACACTCAGAGAGTTCAAAGAGCCAGAGGTCCAATGACGCTTCATCAAGTTTGCCCTCGCGCCAGACGGCAATATCTAATAGTTCCTCAAATTGATCGTTTGAG
>JAPPDN010000524.1 GCA_028824575.1 Candidatus Poribacteria bacterium
CTGCAATATGTTATAGTGGTATAAATTTTTTGTTTATTTTTCCCTGTCGGAGCAGCATAATAAAACGCCGCGAAAAATCACTAACTGAATTATCGGAACTTTTATCGTGGTGAGGTGTGTTTATTTCTGCTTGCAAGCGGAAGACACAATCTCACAAAGGAGTGATTATGTTAGCCGCGAAACAACAGTGGTGCCCGCGTTGCCAAAGGCACGTCCAAACAGAACAGAAGCGGTCCAGTATTGGCAGACAGAAAGAACTCGTCAGAATTATCATTACCTGTTTCAAGTGTCGTACAACGCTATCGAGCAAAACAACCAGCGCAGCGGCGCTTGAGCAAAACGAAGAAGTTTCATCGGAAGAATAACGCGCGTCCCAAAACGGGTAGGCGCGGTTTTACGGCGCACTCACCTACCCCCTGATAAGGGGGGATAAGAGGGGCGATCTGCATTCCCAAGCCTGCCTTGACAACTGCGTACTGATAACTGAAAACTAATAACCAATAAAGGAGAAAACTCATGTTTAATTCCGTTTTCCGCCGTATCTCACTCGGCGTTTTACTGCTGATGATATGCACACTGCCAGCACTCCTCGCGAGCGCAGAGATCAGTTGGGAAAAATCGCTTGAGGCCGGTATAAAAGAAGCCGAGAAGACCGGCAAACCCATTATGCTCGATTTCTATACTGATACATGAGGGTTCTGTGATCGGCTGGATGCCGAAACATTTACGGATGATCGCATCATTGAGTTGTCCAAAAAGTTCATCCCGATTAAGGTAAACCCTGAAAATCAAGAACACCCTGAGAATGTAGAAGCCGTTAGGCGGTATCAAGTTAGCGGATTCCCAACAATCGTCTTCGCAAGTTCAGATGGCGGTATGATTGCGAAACAGGTAGGATTCATCTACCCGAACGACTTCGCACCCGTGATAGAAGCAGCATTGGAAAAAGAGCAAGCCTTCATGGCAAAACTCGCTGAACTTGAGAAGACACCGGCTGATGTCAAACTTAATTCTCAAGTCGCACTCACCTATCTGGAACGGATGCAGCTTGAAAAAGCACTCCTGTTCAGTAAGAAAGCGTTTGAACACGACCCGAAAAATAAAACAGGTCTTATGCCAGACTTGCATAACCAACTCGGACTTGCTTACGCCGGAAAGGTTGAAGCGGCTATGGTTGGAGCACCTGAAGAAGCCGAGATGTACTTTGAAAAGGCAGTTTCGCACTTCAGAACTGTGATAGACGAGTATCCGAAGAGCGATGTCAAGGATCCCGCCCAGTATTATCTCGGTGTGACGTACGCGATCAAAGGCGAGTTTGATGACGCAATCTCGGTGCTTGAGAAGTTAGTCCATCATACCAGCGATGCGAATATCAAACAGAACGCTGAAGCGATGTTGGAACGGGTAAAAGATTTGGCGAGTTCTAACTAATGATCTCTGTAGGTGCGGTTAGGAAACCGCACCTACAATTCCATTAACGCCGTAATCTCCCTGAGCGTCAAAAATCGGTATTGTCCTTGTGGGAGGTCACCTAATTGCAGATTACCGATCCGGACCCGCTGCAAACGGATCACCGGATACCCCACGGCTTTAAACATCAGGCGCACCTGCCGTTTCTTCCCCTCGTGAATGACTACCTCAAACTTCGTTGACGCGCCATCTCTGCTTGTCTTCAAACGTTCAATTTTTGCTGGTGCCGTAGTTCCGCTCGGAATCGTGACACCTTCACGCAACCGTTGAACGGCGTTGTCGTTTGGCACGCCCTTCACCCATGCCAGATAGGTTTTCTCTATCTCATGGCTCGGATGCAGCAGCCGATAGGCAAAGTCCCCATCATTCGTGAAGAGGAGCAGCCCCTCGGTCTCCAAATCTAAACGTCCAACAGGATAGATGCTATCAGGTAGGTCTGCAACGAGATTCATGACGGTAGGACGACCACGCTCATCGCTGCGTGTCGTTAAGTAGCCCGCAGGTTTGTTTAGCATCAGGTAGATGTGTTCTGTCAGTGGTTCAACCCGTTTTCCTTCAAATTCAACCGTATCGGTTTCTACGTTAATCGGGTGTCCGGGAACCAAAACGGGTTCGCCGTTCACAGTGACCAACCCAGCTTGGATACGCTTTTTCACCGCCCGTCGAGAGGCGATGCCTGAGGTAGCAATATACTTTTCAAGTCGCATGTTGGCGTATGGCTGTCAGCAAGAATAACCGTCAGCCGTCAGTTAAGACGGTTTTAGATAAACCGAACGTCTCTTTTCTGACAACTGCCCTGACGACTGACAACTACTCTTCTACCTGCCATCCTTTTTTTGTGGCAATTCGCCGCAACTTTTGGTCCGGGTTAACGGCAACTGGGTGTCCAAACAATTCCAGTTTGTACGCGTCTGTATGGTGGTTACCATACGCGTACGAAAGGCTCAGGTCAAATCCGTGTTCAGCCGCAAGTTGTTCGGCGAGTTTTGCTTTGTTTTCCGCAAAAGGGTGCAACCCGACACGCTTGCCCGTAAGTCTCCCATCGACTACCTCCAGTTCATGCGCAACCATCAAATCGGTTTGGAAGTGTTCATGGAACGGTTGAACGAGGAACGATAACGAACCCGACATCAAAATAACCGTCCGTCCATCGGCGCGATGTGCCTGTATCAATTCGGAGATATGCGGCGCGATGCTTGGACGGAGTCTATCAATAAAACAGCGTCGCGCAATCTCATGGAGACGTTCCTGCGCCAAACCGCGGAGATAGATTTTGTTAGACTTCGCCACTGGCAACGACTTTACTTTCAAAAAATTCGATGCCCATGCAAGCAGATTCGGTATTGGGATCTCACCGTGGCTCAGCAGGTAGGACAAAAAAACTTGTTCTGAGGAGGCGCGGATAATCGTGCCATCTAAATCGAAGATAGCACATGTTTTAGATGTTGTCATGTTACCTGCTGCCCCAATGCGCGTCGATACGCTTTGACGGCAGCTGCCAAGCCGATATAAAGCGCGTCTGCCATGAGATGGTGCCCGATAGAGACTTCAAGGAGTCCCGTTAACTTCTGCATCAGTGGTAGGTTATCAAGGTTCAGGTCGTGTCCGGCGTTGACACCAAGTCCCAAATCTACTGCCTTCACTGCTGCGGTTTCCAACAGCGCGAATTCACGTTCAATTTCCGCTTCCGTTTCTGCCATCGCGTAAGGGGCGGTATAGAGTTCGATTCGATCTGCACCGATGTCGCGTGTCCTCGCTATCTGTTCAACATCTGTTCCGCTAAATAGACTGACACGAATATCAGCATCTTTCAACGCTGCGATAATTGGTTTCAATGTGTCTCCGTCTTTACGAATATTCCAGACGGTATGGCTTGTTATCTCACCTGCCACAACGGGAACGAGGGTGCATTGTGTCGGTTTTGTGTGGCGTACCATTTCAATAAGGTCGGGTCTCGGATCGCCTTCAATGTTATATTCAATGGTGGGTCTTTTTTCGGTATTGATTTCTTTTAACCGTTCGGCGATGTCCGTAACATCTTTAGGTGTGATATGGCGTTGATCTTCACGCGGATGCACGGTGATCCCTTGTGCCCCAGCAGCGACACAGGTATCAACAGCGGTGAGTACATCCGGGATATCACCACCGCGTGAATTTCGTAATGTTGCGATTTTATTTACGTTTACACTTAAGGCTGTCATTTTTTCTCCGTAGGGGTTGCGTGAGCGTCTCACGCTTTTTGGGTTACCATATTCGCAAGGATACCGAGAATTTTGTTGCAAAGCGCGATCGGGTAGATTGTCAAATCAATGTGCAAGCACTTCGCCTCCAATTTGAGAAACAGCCAGTCTGTCCCTGAAGTGACGGTCCCGTAAATGCAGGAGACATTATTTTCTTTTTCCGCATTAAAGCGTTGGGCTGCAAGCATCTCAGCGACACATTGTCCGAGCCCGCTGATCAAGTCTTCTTTTTTTGCCTCAACGAGCATGATGACAGGGGCATCTAAAACAGTTTGCAGTGGTGACAGACTAACCAAGAAATCGCATACCCCTGTCAAACCGCTTTCGACATCAACGCTGAAGTCGATACCAGAAAAGAGACTGATGCGCTCCTCAAAATGTTCCCGGAGTTCAAACAGAACGTCGGCGACAATGAGTTCTGATCGGGCTTTCTCCGTTCCGATCGTAGCGGCTAATGGGACCTTTTTCGCCAGTTCCGCTGTGAAATGCGGGCGCGGTGTCACAGGCTCGCTTTCAGAAAAGAGACCGACAGATTCAACGGTTTCTAATTGAAACGTTGACAACACCGCTGCTAACGTAAAGTTACTATAAGCCATTTGTATCCTCCTTTCATGAATAGCAGTGTAGTTATTGAGAAAAATGTGACCTGTCCGCTCCTTTTAAGGGAAAATTCCGAGTTGCATATAGGATTGCGCGATTCTATGGATGGCATTGATGAACGCTGCTGTTCGGCAATCCACGTCATCATTTTTGCTGCTGTGCTGCATGCGGGTCTCACGCAGCTCCTGATAGGCACTTATCATTGTATCCTGAAGCCCAGAGTTCACTAAATCCTCCTCATCAGCGCCGTGTATTAACTGCCGCTCATCGTTTGAGAACTGATAGCCGGTCGCTTTTTCAACAGCGTGGAGCATCGCGTGCTGCGTGCTATCTTCAAACCGTTTTCCGAGTCGTCCGAGTTGCACATGTGAGAGATTCCGAAGCCACTCAAAATAGGAGGCGGTGACACCACCCGCATTGAGATAGG
>JAPPDN010000264.1 GCA_028824575.1 Candidatus Poribacteria bacterium
GACCTTGTGGCATCCCTCCGAGACCTGTATCGGTTGTGTGAGCAGATGGTCGCTGTAAAGGTTAATACAGGTGATTGCGGGCCATGTCGCATGCGTAAGCACGCTGCCGAGATGTCCTGCCCAAGTGGTCGTCAAACCGTTTCCAACAATTTGGAGCCAAAACGGCATATCCGCTGCCGCACTGAGTTGTCCTTCACGCATCACCTGAGATTTACCGCCACCGATGACAAATCCATTGCATACGTCTTCACATACACAGGTCGTATAGGGTGGTGATCCAAAATGCATCGCAATCTGACAACCAACGTCTTGACGAATCTGCTTGTTTCCTTCAACATCGCCTTGCGGAATGGGGGTCTCAAACATTGCTACGTTTGAGTGTGTGGCAAGTTTTTGTAGGATAGGGATAGCGGTTTCTGCATCGCGCCAAGAACCATTTGGATCGAGGTCGAGTTTGAAATCCGCTGGGACGACTTCTGCGACCGCTGCTACCTGCGCCCCGATATCCCACCACGGACGCGGTTTGTTTTTGAAACTGGTATAGCCGTTTTTCACAGCATCCGCGGCTTCCGCCGCCCAGTTTTCTGGAGAGGAGTCGATACTCCACCACGAAATCGGGACAGCGTCTCGGCACTGGTTGCCGAGGAGTCGATAGACGGGCACTTCCAAAATCTTGCCGACGACATCAAAGAGTGCTATCTGTAAACCGGCACCCAGTGAATCGTCGTTCATCAATTCGGCTGGACTTTGTCCAATGACGCGTTCGACACTCGCGTCACTGACACGGGAATAGGTGTAGTGGACGACGGTCTCGCCCCAACCGACGTGTCCGGTATCCGTGGTAACCTTGCACAATTCCAGAAGCGACCAGTTGTAAACGGTTGAGACGCTTTGGGTGGTAATCTGTTGTTGACGCGGGGTAAAGGGGACATCTACAAGTACACGTTCAACGTTTGTGACTTTCATAGATAAACTCCTTGCGTGATAATGAGGCGTGTGAGGCACGCAGACCTCACATTACAATTATAAGGGTTGAGAAAGGTTTTAATTGCCTCATTATACCACAAGGAGCCCTTTTTCTACTACAGAATCCCCTATTTCTTCTGTCAAACCCACGTCTGATTAGTAAGTTGTCTTGATCTCACTCCACGTCGTTGTGAGTTTGTCTTTGACATCAACATCAAATCCGGCACCACTTGTGACGAGGATACTGTCGATTCTGCCATTACCCCAACTTTCGTGCCAGACTCCGACGGTACCGGCACTTTTGTACGTGGCTTTGTCAGATTCGAGAACAGGATCACCGAGCGTACTGGAATCTGCGAATAGGTCTTTGACTTCCGCCAGTTCCATATACCAAACCTTGACGTTGCTGCCTTTGACTTCGACCCGTCCCAAATAGGGAACAGAGTTGTCTTGCGTGAGACCTCCCCCTAAGCCGTGGTCTACACCGAGTATTTCTTTGCCACCGTTTTCACAACCGCAATCACTGAGACACTGTCCGGAGGGGCAGCAACCATCTGCGAGATCACCGAGGATAACTTTGGATGTCTCATTGTAGCCAAAGACAACGAGATAGCCTTTATCGTCGCCTTTTCTGCGAAATTGAACACCGAAACTGTCATCATCACCGAAAGAGAAGACGACTTGGATCATACCGTCGATGAAGTCCTCGACATCGGGGAGCGGTGTATTGCCGGAGATGCCACATCCCTCAGCGGTTTGTGTCATCGATTTTTTACCGCCGATATTGCCGCCTTTGAAATCTCCTTCAGCCCAGATGGTTCCTGCGTTTTCCGGTTTGTATTTCTTGACATCGTTCACACCGGCGTTCGGTTTTGCCTCCTTAGAACCGGGCTCAAAATCGGCGTAAAACACGATGTTTCCGGTGGCGTGGAACGAAAAAAGTAGACTCAAGATGACCGTTGAGAGCAAAAGACGTATTTTCATAAGATACCTCCTCTGTTTTTTGCGTAGTTTGCAGTCCGAAACTTGCTATACGAAAGGAACGGGTTTTGTTGCCGTCTATTCGGACGAGGCAACAGGGTGGCAAGGTTTTAAACGGCTACTTATGCGCCGAAAATAACCTCACCGTAGAACTCATCGGGATGGGGTGAGGCAAAACGCTTCACCCTATAAAGACAGGTAGTGCAGTGCGGGGAGAGTGAGGTTTGGGAACCTCACCCCGCAGTGCGAATTGATTTGATGGTATTAGTCTACACACGGATGAAGACTAATAACTGCTTTTAACTTTGCCCCATGTCGTGGAGAGTTTGGCGTGCGGGTCAACTGCTACAGTGCCGCCTGGACCGGTGACGAGGACGCTACCGAGTCTTCCGTTGCCCCAACTTTCGTGCCAGAGCCCGACGCTGCCGGGTCCAAGGTCATCTGCGCCGTCGTATTCTACGACTGGATCACCGAGTTCTGAGGAATCTACAAAGAGATCCGGGACATCCGCGAGTGGCATATACCAGACTTCGATGAGGGTATCAGTGACTTGAACACGTCCGAAATAGGCGACGGAGTTGTCTTGTGTGAGATCTGCGCCTAAGCCGTGATCCGCACTGGCGAGTACATTTTCGCCGTCGTTTTCGCAGGCACAATCGCTGAGACATTGACCGGACGGGCAGCATCCATCTGCGAGGCTTCCGACGATAACCTGAGGTGTTTCGTTATAGCCGAATGCGACGAGGTAGCCTCTATCATCGCCGACACGACGGAATTGGAAGCCAACACCGTCATCGTCTTGCCATGAAAAAACGGCTTGAATGATGCCATCGGAGAAGTCATCAACACCGGGCAGTGGCGTGTTGCCGGAGATGCCGCATCCCTCTTGGGTTTGATGCAAAGCACCCTCACCGCCGGGGAATTCTGTCGCTTCTGCCCAAATGGTGCCCTCGTTTTCCGACACCCAATTCGCGGGGTCGTTGACGCTGGCATCTGGGACGGCATCTTTGGAGGCGGTTTCAAAATCAGCAAAGAAAATTATCTGTGCACTCGCGTGGCCAATTAGCATGACCGAAAACAGCGCGATGAACATCAGCAGGTGGGTTCGTTTCATAATATCGCTCCTTGTATTGATTGTTTGTGTGCAAGCTGCGCAACAGGACTCTCATCATACGCGCTTGCGAATTCGCGCGAAACTACTTCTATAGTAAAAATTTAGGTGATCTGCACAAAGTCGTTTGCGTCGCGAAGGGCAGACTTTCACAGATGGGGTGGTTCCTAATGAAACCGTTACTGAAAAACATAACAAAAACGCGAATTTTTGTCAATAAAAAGTTTTCAGTTGTCAGTTTTCGGCAATCGGCAGTCAGTCATCAAAAGATGACTATACGCGATAAATGCCTCTTCTTTAAAGTAACGAAGGGACGGGGATCCTGGTTGCACACTGTGCTTACCGAGTGTGGTAATGCGTTTGGAAACTTCGCCAGCGATGCGGGAAAATGTGAGGGTTGCTGATTACTGGTTGCTCAATCATCTTTTTCGCTGAGCGATGCTTGCCCAGTGCCATAGGAGGATCGTGCCATCCATACTCCCACTGGCAAGCGTTCTCCCATCTGATGAGAACTTCAGGACCTCAATCCTTCCTGTATGTGGCTTGATAGTGGATTTGAGGGTATAGGTGTCGGTATCCCACATCTCTATCGTTCCGTCACCACATCCAGTGAGAAGCATTGTGCCGTCTGGAGAAAACACTAACACGTTAATCCGACCTCTATGTCCGGGTATTTCAGACAAGAGACGGTGCGTGTTAACGTCCCATAAGTGCATCTTCGCCCTTCCAGTGCTCGCAAGTGTTTCACCATCCGACGAGAACGCCAATGCCAACGTGTCGACTTGCCCTGAGTCTTCATGTTCTATAAGGGTGGCGCGAAGTGTGCTGGTGCCAATGTCCCATAGGCGAATACCTCGGTGACTTGCACTTGCGAGTATGTTGTTATCGGGTGAGAATGCTAATGCTTTCACCGATGTCTGGTGTCCTTTAAGCGTTTTTTTGCGATGTTCTGTCTCTACATCCCAGACATAAACCGCGCCTGTCCTGTCTCCGCTCGCAAGGAGCCGACTATCTGACGAGAAAAGGAGGGTTTCGACAAACCAAGTATGTCCTACAAGGGTTGCCTGCTGGTTGTTGGTTTGAAGATTCCACAACTTTATGGTATTCATATCATCTGTCGCCCCGGCAAGGATTTTACCATCCGGTGAAAACGCGTAAGTGTTTTTCACGTTTGACTTCGACAGCGCAATGGGCGTGGATTCTCGATCACCCTCGATGTCCCAAAACTGAACTGTATCCCAACCGGCAGTCATAAGGGTTGTTCCATCGGCAGCGAAGCCTAACGCGCGTCCCCAGCCCTCGTGTCCTTTGAGGGTAAGCGTGGCAAGTTGAGTACCAGTGGATGCATTCCATGCGTAAATCGTCCCTTTCCAATCAACAGTCATGAAGATCGGCTTATCCCTTGAGAATGCCAAGGCGCGGATTGATCTTGGCATTGGTTTTGTATCTGGCTTTGCCGTAGAAAGGAGGCTGCCATCATCAATACGCCATAACCGAGTTATGCCGTGATGATCGCCACTTGCCAGTGTGGATCCGTCGGGTGAGAACGCCAGTGTATCAATCCACGCTGCCTGCCGTGTGGCCGCAGGCAATTCCTTGTGGGTATCGGTAAGTCCGAATTGAACGAGTGCTCGTACCTGTTTTTCTGTATCTGGGTTCCACAGTCG
>JAPPDN010000084.1 GCA_028824575.1 Candidatus Poribacteria bacterium
AATGGTAGAGGCTGGTGTTGACAACCTCCTTAGCCCGTATAACGTTGTGGGAAAGCCGAAACTGGAACGGTTGACGGCACTCGTCCAACGTGCGCGAATTATCGTCGCACTCGATTCAGAAGAGACCGCAACCGGTATCTCTCAACAAGCAATCGCTGACAGTTGTGTTGTGCCTGTTATCGTGGAACTCGATACCGGTAGTGGACGTTGTGGTGTGCAGTCCCCCCAAGAAGCACAACGCCTTGCACAGCAGATTATGAAAATGCCAGGCATCGATTTCCAAGGTATCATGACGTATCCAAGCAACGTGAGAGCGAAGCCGTTTATCGAAGAAACGCTGGACTTGCTCTTAAGCGATGGAATTCCTGTGAATATCATTAGTGGCGGTGGGACAGGTTCTGAGGCAGCATCGAAGGAGATAGGCTGTACGGAAACCCGTAGCGGTTCTTATGTTTACGAGGGTATGACCCGCATCGGCAATTCTGAGATGCTAACACCTGACCGGTGTGTCTTACGCGTTATCGTAACTGTCGTCAGCACACCAACACGTGATCGGATTATCATTGATGGCGGGATGAAGACTTTCGCCAGTTATCCACCAACACCTTATGGGCATATCGTTGAATATCCCGACGCGAAGATTTACGGAATGTCGGTCGAACATGGACACGTCAATGTCAGTGAATGCTCACACCGATTTAAGGTCGGAGAACAACTTTCAGTTATCCCACTACACCAAGGGATGACAAGCAATCTCCACGACCAACTCGTGGGTATCCGAGGTGATACAGTTGAGACAATATGGCAAATCGCCGGTAGAGGCAAAGTATTTTAATTTAGCGCAAAGCGTGTAAAAATAGTTTTTTATCCAATAACGGTTTTCTCTTAAGCACCGCAGGCTTCCGTTGTCGCCCGCTCACATCACCCAAACACATCAAGGGAGGGGAAATCATGATTCTACCGACACCCGAACAAAAAGCACAATGGGAAGAAGAAGGGTATCTCGTTTTTGAAAACGCAATTCAAGGGGAGGATCTTAAGCGTCTCCAAACCGCTTTCGACTATTGGGCAGACGCATGCAAAGCGGAATGGCTGGATAGAGTCGAAGCGGGGGAAGCCGTCGCAACCTTTTATGACATTCCAAAACCGCTTGAAAAAGATCCTATCTTTTTTGTTATTATAGATTATCCGAGTTACTATGGGGCATTGATGGCGTTCACAGATCACGATCTAATCCTATTGGGACCGCAGGTTCGGACTGTGGCACCGTGGCCCGTGAGTTACACAGGGTGGCATCCCGATGTGGGACACAGCAACCCGCTCCATATTAAAGTGCAAATCTACGTTAACGATGTCCAACCGGGGTCTGGGGAATTCGGCTTTGTGCCCGGCAGTCATAAACCGGATGCCGGTCCCTACACGCGTCCGATGCGGCAAGAGAGTATGACCGGACACAAAACCTTCCCCGGTAAAGCCGGGACTGCGATTATGTTCAATTCGTGTGGATGGCACGTTTCGATGGACAATCATTCCGATACACCGCGGAAATCGATTATCCTGATCTACGAGAAGCGAACACCCGGACGCATTGGACCAAAACAGTATGCATCCATCTCAGACTACTGTCAGACGCCTGAACGTCGTAAATTATTTAGTTTGGACGGTTAATCAAAGGAGGGTATCCTATGCCACGAATTGACGCGCATCTGCACGTATTCACGAAAGCCTCCGCTGAGTTTCCGAGGGAAACATCAGACGTTTGGCCCGCAGACCGGGAAGAGCCTGTCGAAAAGTTGTTAGGTGAGATGGAAAAACATCAGATTGATCAAGCGGTCCTTGTCCAGATGGCGGGTGCGAGTATAGCAAACCATCGTTATTTGCTGCAATGCCTCAAAGACTACCCAAACCGGTTTCTGGGCATCGGACTGATCCCTGAGGGACATCCGAACCCTGCTGAACACATGGCGCAATTGACAGATGACACTGGGATTATCGGATTCCGATTTTCTACATTTGGGGGACCGCGTGATATTTTTGCGAAGATGGATGTTCGTGAGTTCGCAGCGTATCCGATCTGGGAGTGCGCTGCCGAACGCGATTATGTCTTGTGGCTCTATCCGAACGCCATCAATGCACACCTTCTGCCATACCTGATACAGGAATTTCCACAGGTACGGATTGTGCTAAATCATCTCGCTGTGTCCCCAGGAGCAGGCAAATTCAGTTGGGACGAATTCGGGAGACCTCAGATACAGGTGACAGGTTACAACCTTTTTATGCACACCACCTATCGACTCGCGCGCTTTGAAAATGTTAATGTGCATCTCTCCGGTCAGTATGCCTTTAGCAGTGAGGAGTTCCCTTATAAAGATTTGGCGGGATGGCACAGCGGACTTCTGAGCGGCTTTGGCGCGAAACGGTTGATGTGGGCAACCGATTTTCCATGGATACTGGAAGAACCGGGTTATGGTAAATTGACTACGGTTATAGAGGAATTACTACCAAATCTATCTGAAGCGGAACTCGCAGACATTATGGGAGGAAATGCGAAACGGATTTTAAGGTTCCCCGACCTATAAAGCCGATGCAGTTCAGAATCTGCTTTTGGTTTGGAATTCAAATGCGCTCTCAATCTGTTCAAGTTTCAGCAACTCTAATCGGGGCGATAAATGAATCGCTATCACGTCAAAGCGACAGGGTGCGTCAAAGCGGTTTTTGGTTTGTAGATACGCCAAAGCGACCTTGGATATCTGCCGTTGCTTCTGCGTAGTTACAGCCGCTTGCGGTAGTCCGAATTTGAGACTGCGCCGCGTCTTAACTTCCACAAAAACGATAAAATCACCATCTTGTGCGATCAGATCAATCTCACCGCGTACGGCTCGGTAATTCCGTTCAAGAATTTCATAGCCACGCGCTTTGAGGTGCGCAACCGCTAACGATTCACCTGTTTTTGCGATGTCCAAGCGTGAACGATTCATCCGTGTGCTTCCTTTGAATACCGTATGTGTTCAAACACGCAAGCACCCTCTATATATCATCTATTTTAAGCATCTGGCAGTAGTTTAAAGGTGTGCCGATGAATGTCCGAGGCCCCAAACTGAGCAATCGCTCGGCGATGCTGTGATGTGGGGTAGCCTTTGTGTCGGGAGAATCCATAGTCGGGGTAGGTGCTATCCAACGCAACCATGCGTCTATCGCGGGTCGTTTTGGCAATAATGGAGGCAGCCGCGATAGAATAACTTCGGCTATCGCCTTTCTTAATCGCTTCGCCTTGGATATCTATTGCAGGAAAATTTATGCCGTCAATGAGGAGATAATCAGGCTGGGGTGTGAGTTTTTCGATTGCTTGCCGCATCGCCAATAGGGTTGCTTCAAGAACGTTCACACTGTCAACAACGCGATTGTCCACGGAGCCGATCCCGACAGACACAGCAACTCTGTAAATTTCATCATGCAAACGGTCACGTTGCTTCGGTGTTAATTGCTTTGAATCGTTCAAACCCTCGATACCGCAATTGATGGGTAGAATGACAGCAGCAGCAATGACGGGACCAGCCAACGCGCCTCGGCCCGCCTCGTCAATGCCCGCAATCTGTTTATAACCGCTTCGTTGGCAAGCACGTTCAAAAACGTCCATCTGTATCAGATTAGTCTCTACGTTCTTTGACGCGTGCGGATCTGCCAGTCCGATCACGTAAGTAATACAACTTCGCTCGCCGAACTGCGCCGTATCGAACCACCTGAATGCTCTCAATATTCGGAGAATGAAGCGGGAAGGTTCTTTCACTCCCGGCACCGAATGCGACGCGCCGGACGGTAAAGGTCTCGCGAAGTCCGCCGTGTGCTCGACGAATAACGGTGCCTTCGTACGCTTGGATACGTTCCTTTTGCCCTTCACGGATACGTGTATTCACTTTCACAACATCCCCGGGACCAAATTGAGGGATGTCGCTCTTCATGTACTGATTCTCAACAGATTCGATCAAGTTCATCTTTATTTCTCCTTTTCGCTAACGTGTAAAATCGATTTTATGATTCCGCATAAACTCAAAAACGTATGCTTTTGTTTACTCCGCTAACCCCGCCGCTTTAAGAATTGCGATATCTTCTTCGCTGAGTTCCAGTTTCTGGAGTAAATCTGGACGGTATTTCGCTGTGCGTTTGAGTGCCTCTGCATACCGCCACTTTTCAATATTCTCATGATGTCCACTCAAGAGCACCTCTGGGATACCCATGCCAGCAAACTCTGCAGGACGTGTGTAGTGCGGATGGTCAAGCAATTCCTGGCTGAATGAATCAACGTGTGCAGACTCGTAATCCCCAAGCGCACCTGGCAGTACACGACCAATAGCGTCAATCAAGACAAGGGCTGCAATTTCACCGCCGCTCAAGACATAATCACCGATGGAAACTTCAGTGGTTACCAATCGGTCACGCACCCGCTCGTCAATCCCTTTGTAACGCCCGCATAATAGAATAAGATGCCTTTCCAAAGAAAGCGATTCCGCGACCGCTTGTGTTAAAGGTGTACCTTGAGGGGTCAGATAGATAAGGTGTGCTGTTTCTTCTGAGTTCAACGCTGCAACCGCCGCGAAAATGGGTTCGGGTTTAAGAATCATCCCCGCGCCACCGCCATAAGGGTAGTCGTCAACCGACTTATGTTTATCGGTTGCCCAATCGCGAAGGTTATGAAGATTAACGGTGAGTTTATCCGCCTCCTG
>JAPPDN010000452.1 GCA_028824575.1 Candidatus Poribacteria bacterium
GTAGATCTAACTCCTTGCAGCTAACTTCGTAATCGTCACGCAGCCCGTTATGTGAGGCGTTCATTAGACTCCCGAATTGTCCAAGCGATTCATCTGTTTTATCCGATGTGCTTTGGCTGCGTCCCTTAAACACGGAAACCGCGTCTAATACACGTGCGTTTTCCTCAATTACATACCTGCATCTTTTTTGTGTTAATGCTGGTAATTCTTCTTCATGTTTTTTGAAATCCGTTAGCGCGATATCACGTAGTGAAGAGATACCGGGTATCCACCGACTCAGAATATCCACACCTCTTTCGCATTCCGCGCGCCGTTTGTTGTATTCAGAGGCAGCGAGTTCGCGTTTGACTTTCGTGTTGCAAATCGCAATAGCGTGCTCTCCTAAATTGAGCGGAACATGTTCATATTCAAGCGAACGACAATCAAGGAAAAGGGCATGGTTTTCTCGTCCTAACAACGAAATCGTCTGATCCATGATCCCACACTTAACATCAACGAATTCATGTTCTACGCGTTGACACAATGCTGCGAGTTTTTTCTTGGTATTTTCCGATTCTACTACTTCAGATTCAGACCCCGCAGTTAAAAAGGCAAGTGTAGCAGCGACCGAAAGTGCGGCTGAAGAACTTAACCCCGCGCCAATTGGCACATCCCCTGTGATGACTGCATCTATTCCAGTTATTTCTCTCCCTGATGTTTGGAGGAGAGATGCAACACCGATAAAATAATGACTCCAAGTGGGTGCTTGTGGCGGGATTGTAGGCAATGTGTCAAGGCAAAATTCCCAAGAGTCGTCTACATCCAGCGCGTATAGCGTGACACGCCGGTCAGATCGTTTACGCGCAGCGATGTTGATATATTTGTTGATCGCGACAGGAAACACATAACCGTCGTTGTAATCAGTATGTTCGCCGATAAGGTTCACTCTGCCCGGGGCGGATGCGATGAACGTAGGGGGCCCACTGAAGATCTCTTCAAACTTCTGTGTGATGAAAGCGGTTCGCTTGGATTTTTTGTCGAGAGTTCTGAACGTCCTCATAACGTTGCTCGAAACGTCTTGTTCCATTTTTACCCGTAAATTGTAGGTGGTGTGGTGTCAATCAACTATGGCGAGAAAAATTTTAGAAATAGCCCTAATACGTTTGGGAGCTCCTCGCGCGGGATATAGCAATCAACGCTTATATCAGGCTCTATGCCTGTTTTTAATGTGGGTGCCTGCGTGATGAGTTGTTCTTCTGGCGCATGTAGTGCGGGTTGTAGATTCGGCGGTGCCGGTTTTTTGATGGTCGCTGCCCCTTCCGCGATAACCAATTCGCCAATAGGGAGATGCGTCGCGAGTGGGTACACCTCCGTTTCAGTCATAACTGTGATATGCGGTAGTGAAGCCTCCGCGAGTTGTTCCATTTGCATTGTTAAATAAGGGGTTTCTTTCAATGTATCTTCATATCCCTCCGGTTGGCATGCGACGATCGTGATCAGTGGAATTCGTTTGTGTAAGGCTTTTTCAATGGCTCCCAGCAGCAGGGACACATCAATCTCTGCGGGAATCACATCTATATCAGCAATGAAGAGACACGCGGGATACTCTGAAATCGTCCCTTCGGCAGTAAAGCCAGCAGCGTTGGTTGAACTGATTTTTGCGACTGACAGATCATCCAACAGGTATTCGAGACGTTTCTCGGCGAGTAAAGGAAACAGCGCGCCGCAGTGTGAGCAAGTATAGAGGTTCCGTTCGAGTTCTCCTCTGAAAACAACTTCCTTGCACTCTGTGCATTTATGCCATAAATTGATGCTCTGTCCTGTGTCAGTAGAGATGTTTGTTTCCATATTTTTTAGTAGTTTTCAGCGTACTGGTTATCAGTTATCAGAGGAAATAGTTATCAGTTATCAGTTGTCAGTTGTCAGTTAAGAGGGTTCTTGTGGAGGACCGTTGAGGTTAGTGTTCAAGCAACAGCAAACCTCTTTAACGCTCACTGTGAAGCAAACTGACAACTGTTAAAACTGAAAGATTTTTCGCAGAAAAATCGTACTGAAAACTGATAACTATTAAACCTATAGGAAATGACCGATGGCTTCTGCTTCTGTATTATAGCAGTCAAAAATTGTCATCAGTTTAGCCATAACAATAAGACTTCTGATGTTGCCGCCGAGATTCAGCAACACCACGCGTCCGTCATTCCGGCGGATAGTCGTATAAGTAGCGACGAGTATCCCTAAGCCGGTGCTATCCATCATCTGGACGCGCTCCATATTTAAAATTAAATTAAGATTTTCACCATGTTCTGCTTCGCTACTCAGTGTCTGAATCTGTTGATCAATAATGGATTTAAGAGCTAAAGCATCTGGTCCAATAATTTTTCCCTCAATATCTAAGATTGTGATACTGCCTTTGTTTCGAACATTGACTTGCATGATAATTCCTTAAAAATATGGGATACTCCCAAACCTGAAGGCGCAATTATAAGATGTGATTCCATGCTTATCCACTTTAAAGGGATTCAATACCTTACATTTTGAATCCTATATGAGGAAAAGATTTGGATGTATTAGATAAGATAGGTCTTAAGACATTTCTGGTGCGTTTAGTGTCACTCAATCCACGAAAAATCGGGGAACGAATATCACTGTGCCACCGCTGCTTCCTTATATTTAACCATTTTGATAATGGTGCCGTCGGCTTCGTAAGTAACAGCGTCCATACAGGCTTCCATCAAGAATAAACCTCTGCCGCTGCTTTTGAGCAAATTCTCTGGGTCAAGTGGATCAGCAACTTCTTTGCGTGTGAATCCCTCGCCTTCATCCTCAATGATAATTGTGAATTTATCTTCATCGAGAAGGAACTGCATAATCGCCTTTTTGCTTGGGTCCTCTTTATTTCCGTGTTTGATCGCGTTTGTGCCTGCCTCAATGGCAGCAAGGTTAATCTGCTCTTGGATCTCCTCAGCGAAATCCGAATCTTTCAAAATTTCAGTAACGACGACATCAAGTAGATAAACATGTCGCATTGAGCTTGGGAGAGAAAGCGTAATAACCTGTTCAGTTTCGGACTCTTTGTGCGTGGATTCCTCACTCTCGTCAACAGTGGAAATGGTGAGTTCCCCTCCAGTGAGAGTTAGCCGAAAAATGATGGGTTTGCCTGGATCCTCTCTATCGCCGAGTTCTTCGATCGCGTTTGTACCCGCTTCAATGGCAGCAAGGTTAATCCGCTCTTGGGTGTCTTCATCAAAATCCGTCTCTTTCAAGATTTCAGTGACAACAGCCTTGAGTAGATAAACATGTTGCATTGAGCTTGGGAGAGAAAGCGTAATAACCTGTTCAGTTCTCTCGCCCACGTTTGAAGCTCCTTCTCTATACCCTTGGACGGTTTCCAAGGGTGCCTACAAGACAGGATTAAGAATTGTCCCATCTCTCATTGTTTGTTCTGCGGGCAATACCACATTGCATGCCCGTTCTGATTTAAACGTCGCGTTTTATAACAATTAAAGCACTATCGTCATGTGTTTGTGTACTTCCGCTGAAGTGTGCTAAATCGTTAACAATCGCTTCGCATAACGCTGATGCTGACAGTGCCACGTTTTTGGAAAGACAGGCAGCAAGCCTATCACCGCCGTAGAAGGTATCGGTCAGTATTGCATCTTGGCACATGTCATCGTGTTCTGAATTTGTGGGCCCGCTGTGATTTCCATCGGAAACCGGCGCGTCGCCCGCCGCGGTTTCAGTGATACCATCGGTATAGAACACAAGAACATCGTTAGGCGCGAGGAGACAGGTGCTGGTCGTGAAGGTTGCTTCCTCAAATGCGCCTATCAACATACTGCCTGTTTTTAAAACATCTATACTCCGAGCATTGTTCCAGTGAAGTGGATAGCAGTGTCCGCCATTTGCGTATGTAAAGGTTGTGGTTGCGGTGTCTAATATGCCGTAGATCATCGTTGCGAACAGATCTGCCTCAGTATCACGCGCCACTAAGTCATTAATCCGTTTGAGGATTGCAGCAGGTGTGTCTTCCTCATGACAGAGTAAGCGGAGTGCTGTCCGAATCATTACCATCAACAGTGCTGCCGGGATGCCACTACCCTTTACATCTCCGAGAACAATCCCAATCTGTGTCTCGCTGAGTGGGATGAAGTCGTAGAAATCGCCAGAGACAGATGTAGAACTTTGCAGCAATGTTGCGATGTCAAAGCCGTCGAGATTCGGTGCTTTTTCGGGTAACAATTTTTTCTGAATTGCAGCGGCGGCTTGTAGATGCCCTGCGAGTTGTTCCAATCCTTCCTCGCTAAACCCTTCGCCCATTGCACGCATAAGTGGATTGATATATTTAATGGGTCGGGTTCTACCGAGGACGGCTTCAACGCGTGCGGTTACCTCGCGTAAGTCAAAGGGTTTGGTGATGTAATCGTCAGCCCCTGTATCCAAACCGCGGACTTTATCCTCTGTCTGTCCGCGCGCTGTAACTAAAATGACAGGGACGTTTTTTGTTTCCTCTATATCTTTGAGTTCTGCAATGACCTGGAAACCGTCTTTATGCGGCATCATTACATCGAGCAGGATAAGATCGGGTGGATCTGTGCATGCGCTTTGCACTGCGCTCTCGCCATCACTTGCAGTGTGCACATTGTACCCTTCCGGCTCTAAGTTCTTCCTTAAGAGTTCGAGTATATCCAGATCGTCGTCCACCACTACAATCGTTTCAGCCATTTTTGCCCTTTGCCC